>CAYTJW010000927.1:0-2611 GCA_964438135.1 uncultured Thermoanaerobaculia bacterium | reverse complement strand
TGGACCTGGACCTGGACCTGGACCTGGGCCTGGACCTGGACGTGGACCTGGACCTGGACCTGGACGTGGACCTGGACCTGGACGTGGACCTGGACCTGGACCTGGACGTGGACCGGCCGCCGCTCTTGTCGTGGCCCCCTGCCCGTCCTACCCTGGCGCGAGACGGGAGGGGACCGGCATGGACTACCCGATCTGGGACGTGGCCCTCGGCGGCGGGGTGCTGATCGGCATCGTCGCCATCGCCCACGTGCTGGTGTCGCACTTCGCGGTCGGCGGCGGCCTCGTCATTGCCCTGGCCGAGACCCGCGCGGTGCGCCGCGGCGACTCCGCGATGCTCGCGCTCGCGCGGCGCGGCTCGAAGATGCTGATCCTGGTCTCGACCGTGTTCGGCGCCATCTCGGGGGTCGGCATCTGGGTCACCATCGGCCTGGTCGCGCCGGCCGCGACCTCGGCCCTGATCCACACCTTCGTCTGGGGCTGGGCGACCGAGTGGGCGTTCTTCATCCTCGAGGTGGCCACGGCGCTCGCCTACTACGCCACCTGGGACCGGGTCCGGCCCCGCACCCACCTGCTCCTGATCTGGCTCTACGCCTTCGCCGCCTTCATGTCGCTGGTGGTGATCCAGGGCATCATCGCCTTCATGCTCACCCCCGGCCGCTGGCCGGAGACGCGGTCGTTCTGGGACGGCTTCCTCAACCCCACCTACCTGCCCGGCATCGCCCTGCGTTCCGGCGTGTGCCTGTTCCTGGCCGGCGCCTACCTGATGCTCGCCGCCCTGCGCGAGTCGGACCGCCCGGCGCGCGCCCGCCTTGTCCGCTGGCTGGCCGGCCTGGAGGTGGCGGGGGCGCTGCTCGCCTACGGCGGCTACCGCTGGTGGGAGGCCGCGCTGCCGGCTGACGCCCGCGCCCTGTTCGCGGGCGACGGGGCCCTGCTGGCCGGCCTCGCCTCCACCCGCCACCTCGCCCTGTGGGCGCTCACGGGGTGTCTCGCCCTGGTGCTGGCGGCGCTGCTCGTGCCGCGCTTCCAGCGCTGGCCGCAGGCGGTGGTGGCGTTGCTGCTCGCCTTCGTCTTCTTCGGCGCCTACGAGCGGCTCCGCGAGGGGGCGCGGAAGCCGTTCGTGATCCGCGACTACATGTTCTCCAACGGCCTGCGGGTCGAGGACATCGCCGCGGTCAACCGGGACGGGGCGCTGGCGCACGCGGGCTGGGCCGCGGCCGGCTTGCCCGACACGCCGGCCGGCCGGGGGCGGGCGGTGTACCGCGCCCAGTGCTCGCGCTGCCACACGGTCGACGGCTACCTCGGCATCCGCGCCCTCACCGCGGAGGCCGACGCCGACATGCTGACCGGGGTGGTGCTGACCCTGAAGGCCATGGGCGACGCCTACGTCGCGGCGCACGACCAGGGCGCGCCGGTCGACCGGGCCGCCCTCGACTACCCGCTGATGCCGCCGTTCGCCGGCACCGACGAGGAGGCGGAGGCGCTGGTCGCCTACCTCGACGGTCTGAAGGCGGCGACCGGAACGGAGGTGGCCCGTGCGCACTGACCAGCTCGCGGCCCTCGTCCCGGCCCTCGACCCCATCCCCCTGCCCGGGCCGCCGTGGCTCTTCCACCTGCTGTGGGTGCTGACCTTCGCCCTCCACCTGCTGGCCGTGAACCTGGTCCTCGGCGGCAGCCTGCTGGCGCTCTTCGCCGGCTCCGCCGGCGGCCGGCTCGAGCTGCGGCGGTTCCTGGTGGGGGTCAACTCGTGGGCGATCTCCGCCGCCATCACCCTCGGCATTGCCCCACTCCTGTTCCTGCAGGTGGTGCTGGGGCGGTTCTTCTACTCGGCCACCATCCTCATGGCCTGGCCGTGGCTGGGCCTGCTCGGCCTGCTGACCGCCGGCTACTACCTCAACTACCTCGCCAAGCACCGACTGCGGGCCGGCCGGGAGCCGGTGGCGGTGCTCGCGGTGGAGGCGCTGTGCTTCCTGGGGGTGGCCAAGGTCCAGGTCCTGGTCAGCCTCCTCCACATGCAGCCCGGCCGCTGGCCGGACGCCCACGCCAGCCTCTACTGGGCCTTCGCCGACCCGACCTTCCTCCCCCGCCTGCTCCACTTCCTGCTCGCCGGCGTGACCATGGCCGCGGCCGTGGCGGCCTTCGCCTTCGTCCGCTGGCCGCTGGCCGCGGAGGACGCCCGGCGGGCGGTGGCAAGGTGGGGGGTGCGCGTCGCCCTCGGCGCCACCGTGGCCCAGGTGGTCGTCGGCCTCTGGCTGCTGCTGGCGCTGCCAGGCGGGGTGCTGCGCGGCCTGATGCGCGGCGGCGCCGCGGTCCACGTGCCGCTGACCCTGGGCATCCTCGCCGCCCTGGCGCTGGTCGTGCTCCTGGCCAGGCTGCGCGACCCCCTGGCCAGGCCGCGGCTGGTGCGGCACGCGCTCGAGCTGGTGGTGCTGGCGGTGGCGCTGATGGTGGTCACCCGCCACCAGGTGCGGGGCCTCTACCTCGCCGCCGCCCGGGCCGGCGAGGCGCTGGCGGTGGCGCCGCAGTGGGGGGTCTTCGCCCTGTTCGTGGGGACCCTCGTCGGCTGCCTGGCGTTGCTCGGCTGGGGCCTCGCGCGGGCCGCGCGCGACCGACC
>CAYTJW010000926.1:0-2615 GCA_964438135.1 uncultured Thermoanaerobaculia bacterium | reverse complement strand
GGTGTACCTGGTCGACCGCCAGCGCCGGGTGGTGTCGTGGAACGCCGCCGCCGAGCGGATCAGCGGCATCCCGGCGGGCGAGGCGCTCGGCCGGCACTGCTTCGACGAGGGCCTGTGCCACGTCGACGGCCAGGGCGAGGCGCTGTGCCACGTCGCCTGCCCGCTCGAGGCGGCGATGCGCGACGGGGCGCCGGTCGCGGCCCGGGTCCACCTCCGCCACCGCCAGGGGCACCGGCTGCCGGCCGCGGTCACGGTCCACCCTCTCCGCGACGCGGCCGGGGTCGTCGTCGGCGCGGTCGAGGTCTTCTCGAGCGAGCCGGAGACGGACCCGGCTCGCGAGCGGCTGGGCGAGCTCGAGCGGCTGGCCCTGCTCGACCCCCTGACCGGCGTCCCCAACCGGCGCAGCCTCGAGAGCAGCCTGCTCGGCCGGCTCGGCGACCTGCAGCGCCACGGCTGGCCCTTCGGCGTGGTGTTCCTCGACGTCGACGACCTCAAGGCGGTCAACGACCGCCACGGCCACCCGGCCGGCGACCGGCTGCTGCGGGTGGTGGCGAGCACCCTCGCCGGCAACCTGCGGGCATCCGACCTGGTCGGCCGCTGGGGCGGCGACGAGTTCCTCGCCGTCGTGACCAACACCAGCGGCGTGCAGCTCCGCACCGCCGCCGACAAGCTCCGGCTGCTGGTCGCGAGCTCGGCCTGCGTCGTCTCGGGCCAGCGCCTGGCGACCACCGTGTCGGTCGGCGCCACGCTCGGTCGCCCGGAGGACACCCTCGAGAGCCTGGTGGCTCGGGCCGACGAGCTGATGTACGCCGCCAAGCGGGGCGGCAAGAACACGGTCTGGGGCTGCGCCGCCGCGGGCGGGGCCTGAGGCGACGAGACCGCGCCATTCTGGCACGACGCCCCCGAAGACACGGGGGGCGCGCCGGGTGGCGCGCCCCCTGTCGACTCGACCGGCGCCGGGCGCCGGCTACTCGCCCAGCTTGATGATGGCGAAGAAGGACTGGTCGGCCTGCGGCCGGTAGACGTAGAGGCGCAGGTAGCCGCCTGCCGGCACCGCCCGCACCTGCTCGGTCAGGTCCGCCGCCGAGCGGACCGGTCGGCCGTTGGCCTGGGTGATCACGTCGCCCCGGCGCAGGCCCTCCTCGCCGGCCGGCGACACCCGGCGGACGTGGGTCACGACCACCCCTTCGAGGTCCTCCTCGACGCCGTACACCTGGCGGGCGCGGGCGTCGAGCTCGCCAACCGAGAGGCCGACCCTGCCGGCCGAGGCGTCCTCCGCCGGCGCCTCGACCCCGGCCTCCTCCTCGTCGCCGGTCGGCCGCGCCTCGAGGGTCGCCTCGAGGGTCTGGCGCTTGCCGTCGCGCAGCACCTCGACCCGCACCGTGGTGCCCGGCGCGAAGGAGGAGACCGTGTCGATGAGGTCGCGGTTGTCGTCGACCTTCTCGCCCTGGACGCCGACGATCACGTCCCCGGCCCTGATGCCGGCGCGGTCGGCCGCCTTGCGGGGCACGACCGACTCGACGAAGGCGCCGTCGCGGCTCGGCAGACCGAAGGCCTCCCTGGTCTCGGGGTCGACGTTGCGCACCTGGGCGCCGAGGTAGCCGCGCACCACCTTGCCGTGCTGCTCGAGCTGCGGCAGGACTCGCCGCAGCGTCGCCACCGGCACCGCGAAGGCCAGGTTCTGGCCGACCGCGTTGACGGCGGTGTTGATGCCGACGACCTCGCCCGAGACGTTGACCAGGGGTCCGCCGGAGTTGCCGAGGTTGATGGCCGCGTCGGTCTGGATGTAGTTCTCGAACGAGCTGTCGGACAGGCCGAGCACCCGCCCCTTGGCCGAGACCACGCCGACCGTGACCGTGTGGTCCATGTTGAGCGGGTTGCCGACCGCCATCACCCACTCGCCGACCCGCAGGGCCTCCGAGTCGCCGAGCTCGAGCACCGGGAACTCCCGGTCCGGCTCCTCCACCCGCAGCACGGCGAGGTCGGTCGCCGGGTCGCGGCCGACGACCTTGACCGTGTAGCGGATGCCGTCGGTCAGCTCGATCTCCACCTTGTCGGCGCCGTCGACGACGTGGTTGTTGGTGATCACCTCGCCGTCGCTCGAGATGAAGAAGCCCGAGCCGGCGCCCTGCCGCACCATGGGCTCGTCCCGGTCCCGCGGCACCTGCTGGCGGGGCCCGAAGAAGTGGAAGAAGTCCATCGGCATCTGCTGCTCGCGCTCGCCCCTCTCGACGATGTCGGTGCTGTACACCGAGACCACCGACGGCACCACCCGCTCCGCCAGCGCGGCGAAGTCGACGGTCCCGGCCGGGACGGTCGGCGCGGCGGCCACCACGGTGCGCTCGGCCTCTGCCCGGGGCGTCAGACCGGCGCCGCCGGCGATCAGCACGCCGGCCACGACACCGGCCGCGACCATGGCGCCGAGAGTGGCGATGTTCGTGCTCCTGCTGCTCATGTGTCCCTCCCGCGCCGGGCGAGTGTCGCCGGCGCCGCCCCGCTCAATGCACGCCGCGTGCCAGGTATTCCAGGGCTCGGGGCCGGCCGGCGCCGCTCGCACCCTCCCGGCCGGCCCAGCGCGGCGCCGGCTGCCCCGCGCAGTGGCGCTCCATGGCACC
>CAYTJW010000925.1:0-2621 GCA_964438135.1 uncultured Thermoanaerobaculia bacterium | reverse complement strand
GGCGACCGCGACCGTCGCCTGCACCGCCAGCCACGGCCACCGCCGGCCGCCGTGGCGGTCGGTCGTGGCCTCGGCGACGCGGTCGCGGCTCATCCGTCAGCCGGGCCCGACCGCGGCTCCGGACCGCCGCCGCCGCGGGAGCCGGCGGACCTGGTGGCGGCCTTGACGTGGTACGGGCGGTGGCCGGTGACCGCGGAGTGGACGCGGCTCAGGGTGTCGGCGAGGAAGCCGAGCACCAGGCACTGCACGCCGAGGAGGATCGACAGCACGGCGAGGGTGAAGGGCGGCCGGGTGCCCATCGGCAGGCCGCGGCCGAGCTTGTCGTAGAGCAGCCAGGCCATCACCGCCGCGCCGGCCGAGATGAGCAGCGCCGCCAGCTTCCCCAGCAGGTGGAGGGGGCGCCCGAGGTAGGCCGCCTGGAACCACAGCGCGGCGATGTCCAGCGCCACCTCCGGCAGGCGCCGCAGGCCGTAGTGGCTGTGCCCCCGGGCCCGCGGCGGGGCGGAGATGGGGGCTTCCGTGACGGCGCCGCCGCGCAGGTGGACCAGGGCCGGGAGGAAGCGGTGCGAGCCGGGGGTCAGGCTGAGCTGGCGCGCCCACTCGCCGCGCAGGCACTTGAACCCCCCCATGTCGTGCACGGTGCAGCCGGTGGCGGCGCGGGTCAGCCAGTTGGCCACCAGCGACGGCAGCCGGCGCGCCAGCATCGACTCGGAGCGCGACCGGCGCCAGCCGCTGACCAGATCCCACCCCTCGCGCGCCTTCTCGACCAGCAGCGGCACCTCCTCCGGGGCGTGCTGCAGGTCGGCGTCCATCACCACCACGTGGTCGCCGCGGCTCGCGTGCAGACCCGCCTCGACCGCCGCCCACTGGCCGGAGTTGCGGGCCAGGGTGACGACGCAGAGGCGCGGGTCGGCGGCCGAGAGCGCGGCGAGCAGCGCCGGCGAGCTGTCGTCCGAGCCGTCGTCGACCAGCACCAGCTCGAAGGGGCGGCCGTAGGCGTCGAGGGTCGAGACCAGCCGGCGGCACAGCTCGGAGAGGTTGCCCTCCTCGTTGTGCAGGGGCACGACGACGCTGACCTCGGGACCCTTGACCTCGTCGCTCATCGGCGGCACCTCCTGGTGGCGGTTGGCGCCCGGCGTCGCGCGCCGCCCGTCCTCGAGGGTACCTCGGTTGCGGTGCCGTGGCGACGTGGGTGGGGTCCAGGTCGAGGTCCACGGCCACGTCCAGGCCCAGGTCGGGGGGCCGGATCGGGAGACCGCGCCCGGTCCGAGCGGCGGCCGAGCCCGCCACCGCCACGCCCGGCTGCAGCCGTGGTAGACTGGCGCCCCGTGGCCGCTCGGCGGCCCGGACTCTTCGACCGACGAGGCCATCCGCACCATGAGCTCGAGCGCGACCGCGGCGACCCGCGCCAGGATCAAGCAGATCATCGTCGACTGCCTCAACCTCGAGGGCGTGACCCCGGACTCGATCGAGGACGACGCCCCGCTCTTCGGCGAGGGCCTGGGCCTCGACTCGGTCGACGCCCTGGAGCTGGTCATGGCGCTGGAGCGCGGCTTCGGCATCGCCATCCAGAGCCAGCAGGTGGGCAAGGAGGAGTTCCGCTCCGTCGCCACCCTGGCGGCACTGGTCGAGCAGCGCCTCGCGGCCGCGGGGAAGTGAGCGGCCGGGCGCGACCGGAGGTCCCGCCGCACGCCCCGGAGCGGGGCTGGGCCGCCCGGCTGCTGGGCCCGTTCCACGTCACCGGCGTCTTCTGGTACCGCATCCACCGCCTCGGCGTGTCCATCCTGCCCAGCTGGGGCGTCTGGGTCATCGTCTCCCTGTTCACGACCTTCTTCTTCTTCGTCCTGATCCGCATCCGCCGCGCCCTGGCGGAGAACCTGGTGCCGGTGCTGGGGCCGTGCGGCTTCCTCCGCCGGCAGGCGCGCATCTACCGCACCATGTGGACCTTCGCCTGGTGCCTGTCGGAGCGGTACGAGCGCCTGGCGACCGGCCGCCGGTTCGAGGTCGACATCGACCTCGAGCGCTGGCGGGCGCTCACCGCGGGCGGCGCGGGCTTCGTCATGGTCACCGCCCACGTCGGCAACTTCGAGGTCGGGTCGATGCTGCCCGCCTGCGAGGAGGGGCGGCTGGTGCACGTGGTGCGCGAGCGCGAGGTCGACCCGGCCGCGCAGCGCTTCGTCGAGGAGCTGCTGGCGAGGGCGGGCGGCGGGCGCTGGGTGAGCCACTTCGAGGGCGACGACGTGCTGCACGGCCTGCCCCTGCTCGAGGCGCTGCGCTCCGGCGGGGTGGTCGGCGTCCAGGGCGACCGGCCCCGCGCCGGCGGCCCGGTGGTGCCCACTACCCTGCTCGGTCGCCCGCTCGACCTGCCGGCCGGCCCGGCCGCGCTGGCCCGCGCCGCCGGGGTGGCGCTGGTGCCGATCTTCGTCCTCCGCCGCGGCCGCCGCCGCTACTCCGTCGAGATCCGCGACGAGATCCGGGTCGAACGCACCCGCGACCGTCGCGCCGACGTGGCCGCGGCCACGGCCGCCATCGCCGCCGAGGTGGAGTGGGCGATCCGCCAGGCGCCGCACCAGTGGTTCTGCTTCCGCAGCCTGTGGCCGCCGGGCCGGGCGGCCGCGCCG
>CAYTJW010000924.1:0-2622 GCA_964438135.1 uncultured Thermoanaerobaculia bacterium | reverse complement strand
CCGGCACCCGCGCCCACTCCCCCTCGTGCGGCGCGAACCCCCTCCGCTCGCCCGGCCGCGGCCCGGCCGGGGTGGGGCTGGGTCGCGGCGTCGGCCGCACCAGCGCCTGGTCGAAGCGCACCCGCATGCCCCGGGCGAGGGCGATGTTGCCGGCGGTGCGCTGCGCCTCGCACGAGCCCGCGGCGACCCGGGTCACCTTGAAGTAAGCGAGCTCCTCGAGGGTCGTCCGGTCCCCCACGGTCACCGGGCCGAGGACCGTGCCGGTCATGCCGGCCGCCACCCCGTCCCGGGCACCCACCGACAGGGTCAGGCCGTCGCCCGACGCCGCCGTCACCGTCGCCTCCTGGGCGAGCGCCGCGGAGCAGAGCAGGAGCAGGGCTGGCAGGAAGGTCATCCTCGGCGCCATCGGCGACCTCCACCGGGGGCGGTACGCGCGGCCCGCACCGCCGACACGAAAGGTGCCGCCCCGGCCGTGGGGTGGGCCCCCGAGGGCCGGGGCGGCGGGTGCTGTTCGGTCCCGCGGGCGCGGGACCGGGAGCGCGGCCCGGACGTGGGGAAAGGCACACCGCCGGCGGCCGTGGTCGCCGGCGCTCCGGCCGCGGGGGGGGGGGGCGCGCCCCCCCCATGTACCGGGGGCAACGGGAGCCGGAAGCCGTTGTTGTCGTTGCGGTTGGTCGGGTCGTTCCTGTTGCGGTTCGACGCCCGCAGGTTCCTCGGGTCGTTGTTCCAGGAGCCGCCGCGGAGAACCCGGCCCCATCTCAGGCCGCGCTCCCGGGGGTGCCCGCCTCGCGGCCCGCCAGGGGGCCGGGGGACGGGCGGCGGAAGACTGCGTGGCCCAGCACCTGCCGCCGCAGCTGCCAGGTGTCGGCGTGGGCGGCGTGGGCCAGCCACGCCCTGACCCGCGCGCTCGCCTCGGGCCAGCTCATGGCGCCTGCGGCGTACGCTCGCTGCATCGCCCGCAGCCGGCGCCGGAACCGGACCACGTTGCCCCGCACCAGGCGGGTGCGGTCCGGGAAGACCCGGAAGCCGAGGAAGGTGACCCCGTCGGCGGTCCGGTAGACCCTGCTCTTGCGCGGGTGGACCCGCAGCCGGAGCCGGGACAGGAAGCTCTCGACCTCGGCCAGCGCCTCCTCGAGCCAGACCCGGTCGTCGGCGAAGAGCAGGAAGTCGTCGACGTAGCGGACGTACAGGCCGGGCCTGAGCCGGCGCGCCACGACCTGGTCGAGCGGGTCGAGGTAGACGTTGGCGAAGAACTGCGAGGTCTGGTTGCCGAGCGGCAGGCCGCGCCGGCGCTCGTAGGGAGTGAACAGGGTGTCGCCGGGGAAGTAGGCGACCGCCTCGACCTGGGGGTTGGAGCCGTCGACCACGAGCGCCGCCAGGTCGAGGGTCCGTGGGCAGGCCACCGCGCGCGCCAGCAGCGCCTTGAGGATGTCGTGGTCGACCGACGGGAAGTACTTGACCACGTCGCACTTCAGCACGTAGCGGAAGCGCCGGCAGCCGGCCTTCGCGCGGGCCAGGGCGCGGTGGCTGCCCATCCCCCGGCGACAGGCGAAGGAGTCGCGGCTGAAGCGCCGCTCGAGGACCGGTTCCAGCACCCGGGTCAGGGCGTGGTGCACGACGCGGTCGCGGAACGGCGCCGCCGAGATCAGGCGGGGCTTCGGCTCCCGCACCACGAAGGTGCGGTACGGCCCGGGCCGGTAGGAGCCGTCCAGGAGCTCGCGCCGCAGCCCCGCCAGCTCGCCCTCGAGGCCCAGCAGGAAGCGCGCCACGTCGGGCCGGAAGCGCTTGCCGCGGGCCGCGGCGCGCGCCGCCCCGAGGAGGTTGGGGAACGAGGTCAGCCCGGGCCACAGGTCGCGCGCCCTCGCCATCACGCCCCCCGCCCAGCGCGCGCCCAGCCGCCGACCATGCGGCCCACCTCGTCCAGGCGCTCGCCGGCGAAACCGTAGCCGTCGACCGACAGCAGGCGCAGGTCCTTGGCCAGGCGGAGCAGGAAGCGCAGCCCGTTGACCCGCCGGCTGGCGGTCTCGAGCAGCGGCGCCTTGTCGCGGGCGTAGGCCGCCTCGACCAGGGCCAGGAGCAGGTCGAGGGCGGCCGCGGCGACCCGCTCCCCGACCGTGAAGCGGTAGGCACGCGGCATCCTCTCCACCTTGGGCAGCAGCCACAGGACCAGGTCGTACGCCTTGCCCACGACCACCGCGGGCTCGCTCACCGTCGCTCCGCAGCCGGGCCAGGGGGCTCCGCCCCCTGGACCCCCGGCCCCCGCCCTGCCCTCGAGGGAAGAGAGAAGAGGGTCAAGGGATCACCCCCCGTCCCGGGCACAACGGAAGCCGGCGACGTCGAGGCGGTTCGCCGGGACGCCCCCGAGGCGGTTCGACGCCCGCAGGTACCTCGGGTCGTAGCTCCAGGCGCCGCCGCGGAGAACCCGGTATGACCCGGTCCCCGGGCCGGAGGGGTCGGACCCGGGCGAGCGGCCGTAGTACCCCGGGTCGTACCAGTCCGCGCACCACTCCCACACGTTCCCGGCCATGTCGTAGAGGCCGTAGCCGCTGGCAGGGAACGAGCCCACCGGCGAGGTCCGCTCCCACCGGTCGCGGCCGCCGGTGCCGGAGAAGTTGGCGTCGT
>CAYTJW010000923.1:0-2624 GCA_964438135.1 uncultured Thermoanaerobaculia bacterium | reverse complement strand
GCCGGCGGTGGAGGCGTGGCTGCTCGTGCTCGCGGCCGAGGCGGCCGGGTTGGAGGCGGGCGCGGGGCCGTGGGACGACGCGCTCGCGGCGGCCCGGCGGGCGGGGCGTCTCCCCCAGGTGTACGGCCGCCGGAGCGATGCGCTGCTGGCCGCCGGTCGACCGGAGGAGGCAGCAGCCGTTCTCGGCCGAGCGCTGGAGGAGTCCCCCCAGGACAGCCTGGTCGCCGCCGTCACCCTGAGCGACCTCGGCCGCGTCGCACGCGGCCGCGGCGACCTGGAGGCGGCGGAGGCACACTCGCGCCAGGCGCTCCACATCCGGGAGACCCTCGCCCCGGGCAGCCTCGCGGTCGCGGCGAGCCTCAACAACCTCGGGGCCTTGGCCTCGATCCGTGGCGACCTCCAAGGGGCGGAGGGCTACCTCCTGCGCGCACTGGAGATCAGGGAGCGCCTCGCGCCCGGCAGTCTCGACCTGGCGTCGAGCCTCGGCAACCTCGGCGAAGTCGCCCGCAAACGCGGCGACCTCGCGGGGGCGGAACGCTCCTCGAGGCGGGCGCTCGAGACCTTCGAACGCCTCGCGCCGGGCAGCCTCGCCGTGGCGACGTGCCTGAACAACCTCGGGCTCGTGGCCAGGGACCGCGGCGAGCTGGAGGCGGCGGAAGAGCACTACCGCCGCGCGCTCGAGACCTTCGAACGCCTCGCGCCGGGCAGCCTCGACGTGGCGATGGGCCTCAACAACCTCGGGGTCGTGGCGTGGACGCGCGGCGACCTGGGGGCGGCGGAGGGCTACTTCCGCCGGTCGCTCGAGATCAAGGAGCGCCTCGTTCCGGGCACCCTCGACGTGGCGAGCGGCCTCGGCAACCTCGGGCTCGTGGCCAAGGACCGCGGCGACCTGGGGGCGGCGGACGGCTACTTCCGCCGGGCGCTCGAGACCACCGAGCTCCTCGCTCCAGGCAGCCTCGACGTGGCGACCTCACTCGACAACCTCGGGGCCGTGGCCTCCGATCGCGGCGAGATGGAGGCGGCGGAGGGCTACCACCGGCGGGCGCTCGAGATCGAGGAGCGGCTCGCGCCCGGCAGCCTGGCTCTGGCGGCGACCCTCGAGAACCTCGGGATCGTGGCCGAGAACCGTGGCGACCTCGAGGCCGCGGAGCGCTGCCACCGGCGAGCGCTCGAGACCATGGAGCGCCTCGCGCCGGGGAGCCGCGACCACGCCGTGTGCCTCTACCGCCTCGCGGGCGTCCTGCGCGCGGCCGGCCGCCGCTCCGGAGCTCTCGACGCGCTGCGGCAGGCCGTGGCCGCGCTCGAGGCGCAGCAGCGGCGCCTCGGCGGCACCGCCGAGACGCTGGGGGAGTTCCGCGCCCAGTACCTGGACATCTACCGCGAGCTGGTGGACCTCCTGGTCGAGGAGGGGCGGCCCGGGGAGGCGTTCGCCGTGCTCGAGAGCGGCCGGGCGCGGGCGCTGCTGGCCATGCTCGCCGAGCGGGACCTCGTGTCTCGTGACGTGCCGGCCGAGCTCGAGCGGGAGCGGCGCATCGCCAACGCCGACTCGGAGCGGGCGATGACGCAGCTCGGCGAGCTCGGCGGCGATGCCAGCGAGGAGGAGCGGGCGCGCCTGCTGGCCGAGCTCGACGCCGTTCGGCAGCGGCAGGACGAGATCCGGGCCCGCATTCGCGCCGCCTCGCCGCGGCTGGCGGAGCTTCGCTACCCGGAGCCGCTCGACCTGGCCGGAGCTCGCCAGGCGCTCGCTCCCGGGGAGCTGCTCCTCGAGCTCTCGCTCGGCGCGGAGAGGAGCCGCCTGTTCGCCGTGGGGCCGGGTCGGGGTCAGTTCGCCGTCTACCCTCTGGCCATCGGCGATGAGCAGCTGCGCGAGCAGGTGGCGCGGCTGCGGCGGCTGCTCGAGATGGGGCACCCGGCGCGCGACGGAGGCGGCGACGAGCACCACCGGGACACCCTGGCGACCGTCTCGCGGTCGCTCTCGGAGACCCTGCTCGCGCCGGTGAGGGCCGAGATCGCGAGCTGCTCGCGGCTCGTCGTCGTCCCTGACGGCGCCCTCCACGCGCTGCCGCTCGCGGCCCTGCTGGACCCGACCTCCTCCTCCGAGCGCTACCTGGTCGAGGCGAGGCCGGTCTCGGTGGTCGCCTCGGCGACGGTGATGGCCCAGCTTCGGGCCCGGCGGCAGCCGCAGCGGCAGACGGTGCTGGTCGGCTTCGGTGACCCGAGCTACCTGGCGGCCGAGGCGAGCGCCGAGCTGCGAGCTGCGAGCGGCGGGTGGGACCTCGCGCCGCTGCCGGCGACACGACTCGAGGTCGAGCGGTTGGAGGTGCTGTTCGGCGACAACGCCACCCTGTGGCTGGGCACCGACGCCACCGAGGAGCGGGCCAAGGCAATCGGCCCGGACGCGACCGTCGTCCACTTCGCCGCCCACGGCTTGGTGGACGAGCGCCGGCCGCTCTCCTCGGCGCTGGCGCTGACCGTCCCCGAGCAGGTGGTCGAGGGTCAGGAGAACGGCTTCCTCCAGGCCTGGGAGGTGTTCGAGCAGGTCCGCCTCGACGCCGACCTGGTGACCCTCTCGGCCTGCGAGACGGCGCTCGGCAAGGAAGTCGCGGGGGAGGGCATCCTCGGCC
>CAYTJW010000922.1:0-2631 GCA_964438135.1 uncultured Thermoanaerobaculia bacterium | reverse complement strand
ATGAACGACCCGGAGGTGACCATGCCGACCGCCACGGTCAGCCCCACCGCTGCTCTCTGTCGCTGCCCCTGCCGCTGTCGCTGTCGCTGCCCCTGCCGCTGCCCCCTGTCCCTGCCGCTGCCGCTGCCCCTGTCGCCGCCCCTGGGGTGCAATCGGCCCGGCTGCCTCCCTGACGGCACCCCGATCCCCGTCACCGCTGCCTCAGCGGGGGGGTGAGAGCCTGCCGCTGCCCGTCGCAGGTCCCTCTCCGCCAAGGTACTGCGACATCGCAACGACCTCGGGGAGGCCCCGGCTGGCAGGCGCGTGCGCCCTGGTGTATGCTCGTTCCACCATGGCGGGGCTGCCTGTGGGGCACACATCGATCTTCCCGGAACCGCTCGCCGGCCTGACCGAGCGGGTTCACGTCTTCGCCTGGGCGTGCCACGAGCGGTTCGACCGGGAGGTCTGGAGCGGCCGCGCCGACGCCCGGGTCGAGCTCGACGGGACCGCGGCGGTGCCCTCCTACCACAACCAGACCCACGTCCAGTCGGTGGTCGACTGCGTGCGGACGGTGTGGCGGAGCTCGCCGCGGCTCGGCGACCCGTTCGCGCTCGCCGACCACCTCGAGCGCTGGCGGGCCCGGGACGACGGGGAGCTCGTCGACTGGACCCTGCTCGGCGCCGCCCTCAGCGTCGCCTTCTCCTGCCACGACCTGGGCAACATCACCGCCAGCCCCGAGCTGTCCGTCGCGGACGACGGCTCGGTGCAGCTCGAGCTCGGCGGGCGCTACGACTCCTCGGCCCTCTACGAGCGGCCCGAGGTGGAGATCCGCAGCGCGGACATCGCCTGCCAGCTGCTCGCCCACCACCTCGGCGAAGGCCCCCTCCTCGACGCCTTGCGGCCCCTGGTCTGCCACCTCATCCTGCAGACCGTGTTCCACTTCGACCAGGTCACGTCGGAGGAGCTGTTCTGGTTCCCGATGCAGGTGGTCGACATGGTGGGCTCGTACTTCTACGCCCCCCAGCCCCGCTCGCACGCCGTCGCCGGCCTGTTCAACGAGATGCGGATCCAGGCCGACGGCCGCGGCCAGGTCAGCGTCGCCGGCTTCCTGCCCTCACTCGCCAAGCGCTTCGAGCGCCTGGTCCCGGACCCCCAGCGGCGGGCCCACGTGCTGGAGATGTTCGAGGCCAACCCGCACGGCCACGACCGGAGCACGGTCTTCGCGGTGACCGAGGAGCTCGCCCACCACCTCCAGCCGATCCCGTTCGCCGACGCCATCTCGCTCCTGCTGCGGGAGTAGCGCCCCTTCCCCACGGCCAGCCGCAGGCGGAGCCCGTCCCGTCGCTGACCGAGCGGGGGAGCTGATCGCTGGCAGCTGACCGCTGTCCACGTCCAGGTCCACGTCCACGTCGACGTTGGGCCGCGAGCAGCCGCTGCGATGCACCTCTCGCCCGGCCAGGAGGCTCCCGCTAGAGCGTGAACGGGACGCGGATCGTGGTCTCCTCGAGGTCGACGCCCAGCACCCAGCGGCCGCTCTGGACCCCGCCCGGGATCTTGAAGAACAGCCGCCCCTCGCACGCCCGGCGGTCGTTGACGCTGACCTGGTCGTAGACGACGCGGCTGCCCGGCGCGGCGAAGAAGTCGACGGCGCACTGCTCCCGGCTGGGCGGGAAGTAGTCCATCGGATCGCGGACGATGTCGGCCTGGCGCAGGAACGACTGCAGGCCGCCGTAGGCCTTGCCGAACTCCTCCTGGCTGGCGAGCGGGATCTGGTCGCCCTTGGGCGTGCGGACGAAGATCTTGGAGCGCTCGATCTTCGCGCTCTCGCCCGGGGGCGAGCTGACGGCGACCTCCAGCATGAGCCACTCGGCGCCGAGGTTGGCGGCCGCGTGGCGGAAACCGACCACGGTCTCCACGTCGGGGCCCCGGAACCGCAGCAGGTGCTCGCCCACCTGGTCGACGCCCGGGGTGTCGGTCGGGGTCGCGGTCGTGCAGCCCGAGCTGAGGGCGACGGCGGCCACGGCGGCGAAGACGGCGAAGGAACGCAAGCGCATGGAGTCCTCCCTTCCGGCGACTGCAGTATGCAACAGGTCTGCCAACAGCGCACGGCTCATGAGACCTCGTCTCCGTCCCGGTGGCTCCCCGCGCCGTCCCCGGGAGGGGACGCGGGCCTGTCCCCCGGAGAGTGCCGAGATGGCCCGACCAGCGGCACGGCGGCAGCGCGGGTCGGGGATCGGGGACGGGTACGGGTGCAGGTACGGGTACGGGTGAGGGTACGGACAGGGGAGGACGGGGCCGAGCGGGCGGGTCACAGGTGACAGGGTGCGACATCCGGGCTAGGATGAAGGCGGATGTGCTCCAGGCGCTGCGCTTGCGGGCACGGAGGGGTGATGGCGAACGGGCATGACGTGACCCTCGACCGCACCGAGACGCCGGCCTGGCCGGTGCGGCCGCCCGTGTCGACCTCCCGCCTCAAGCGCCGCATCCTGAGCCAGGTGGTCGACGAGAACCTGGAGTCGATCCGCGGCCAGCCGCGAGGGTTCCTGCGGCGCCGCCGCGAGCGCCGGTTGGCGCTGCTGCGACGGGCGGCGGTCGCGACCGCGGCCGGGTGCCTGGCCGGGCTGGTCGCCACCGCGGTCTGGCTCGGGTTTC
>CAYTJW010000921.1:0-2633 GCA_964438135.1 uncultured Thermoanaerobaculia bacterium | reverse complement strand
TGGTGGAGCCGCGGCCTGGCCGGCGCCGGCCTGGCCGCCACCGCGGCCGTGAGCCTGGTCGCCAGCTTCGGCCTCGACGAGATCACCCCCAACCAGGAGCGGGTCGAGTCGCTCCAGTTCGTCCAGACCTGCCCCGAGGTCAAGGGGCTGGTGGCGGAGGGGCTGGCCCGGGGCGCGGGCGGCGGCCCGGCGGCGACCGTCTCCGGCGAGGGGGCGTGGCCGCTGTCGTGGTACTGGCGCGAGGTGCCGGTGCTGTGGGGGGCGCCGGCCGCCGGCTCGCGGCCGGGCCTGGTGGTGTGCGACCCCGGCGCCGAGGCCGACCTGGTGCGCCTGCTGGGCCCGGGCTACCGGGTCGAGCGCGTGCCGCTGCGCGCCTGGTGGCTGATGGAGCGCTGGCCGCCCGGCACCCTGTCGCTGCTCGACTGGCTGCGCGGCGGGCCGACCCTCGAGCGGCTGCGGGCGACCCGACCCTGGGCGGCGGGCCGCTACCTCCTGACCCGGCGGCCGTGGTCGGAGATCGGCTCCACCGACGTCATGGTGCTGCGGGACGTCGGCCAGGCGAGCGGCGCCGGGGCGCGGGTGGCGACGGTGCCGGAGGTCCTGCGGCAGGAGCTGGGCGCGACCTCGGCCCTGGTCCTCGGCGAGGGTTGGCTGGGCGAGCCGCGCGGCGTCGCCATCGGCCACGCCTGGGTGGCGGTGGCCGACGCCGGCCTGTCGCTGGTGCGGCTGCTCGACCGCGACGGTCAGCTGCACGAGCGCGACGGCCGCGCCCTGCTCCAGCCCGAGGCGGTGGCCTGGACCGGCGACGGCTCGCTGGTGGTGGCCGACACCTGGAACCACCGCCTGCTGCTCGAGGACCCGGTGACCGGCACCGACGCCGTCCTGGCGGAACCGACCGGCCGCTGGTACGGGCCGCGGGCGGTGGCGGTGGCGCCCGACGGCCGCCTCGCCGCGGCCGACACCGGCAACCGGCGCGTCGTCCTCTACGGCCCGGTCCTCGACACGCCGCGCCTGCTCGACGCCGCCGACGTCGGCGGCCTGGCCGAGCCGGGCGGCCTCGCCTTCGTCGACAACCGCACCCTGCTGGTGTGCGACACCGGCAACCGGCGCCTGCTGCTGGTGGCAACGGACGGCGGGCCGACCACCGTGGTGCCCCTGCCCGGCGCGTGGGGCGACTACTACTCCCGGCCGCAGGCGGCGGTGCTGGCGCCGTCGACCTGGCTGGTGAGCGACACACCGGCGCGCGCCCTGTGGCTGGTCAGGGACGGCGTGCCGCGGCGGCTGGACCTGGCGCCGGCCGGGATCACGCCCACCGGCCTCGCCTGGGACCCGGACCGCCGCACCCTGGCGCTGGGCGACCTCACCGGCGCGGTCTGGCTGCTCGAGCTGGAGGACCCGAGATGAGCCGCGAACCCGAGCTGAGCGTAGTGGTCCCGGCCTACAACGAGGAGGACAACGTCGGCCCCCTGCTCGCGCGCGTGGTGGCGGCGGTGGCGCCGGTCGTCGACGGCCTCGAGGTGCTGTTCGTCGACGACGGCTCGCGCGACCGGACCTGGACGCGGGTGACCGAGCTCGCGGCCCGGGACGAGCGCGTGCGCGGCATCCGCTTCGCCCGCAACTTCGGCCACCAGGCGGCCCTCACCGCCGGCGTCGACGCCGCCCGCGGCCGGGCGGTGGTGATCATCGACGCCGACCTGCAGGACCCGCCCGAGGTCATCCCGGCCATGGTCGAGCGCTGGCGGGCGGGGGCCGAAGTGGTCTACGGCCAGCGCGACGAGCGCCAGGGCGAGAGCGCCTTCAAGCTCGCCACCGCGGCCCTCTTCTACCGCTCGCTGCGGGCCATCACCAACGTCGACATCCCGGTCGACACCGGCGACTTCCGCCTCATGGGGCCGCGCGCTCTCGCCGCCTTCCGCGCCCTGCCGGAGCGCAACCGCTTCATCCGCGGCCTGGTCAGCTGGCTCGGCTTCGAGCAGGCCGCGGTCCACTACCAGCGCCACGCCCGCGCCGCCGGGGTCACCAAGTACCCGCTCAAGAAGATGGTCCGCTTCGCCCTCGACGGCATCACCTCGTTCTCGTTCCTGCCCCTTCGCCTCGCCACCTGGCTCGGCTTCGCCGTCTCCGGCCTGGCGTTCGTCTACATCGCCGTGGTCCTGCTCCTCAAGCTGATGCACGTCAACTGGCCCGGCTACACCTCGCTGATGGCCTCGATCCTCTTCCTGGGCGGCGTCCAGCTGACCATGATCGGCATCCTCGGCGAGTACCTGGCGCGGATCTTCGACGAGGTCAAGCGGCGCCCCCTGTACCTGGTCGGCGACTCGACCGACGGGACGGTGCCGGTGACCCCGCCGGTGCGGCCGGCGAGCTGAGCCTCGCCCGCTCCCGTTCCCGATCCCGACCCCGGAGGGATGCGAGGGGGACATCGGGTACGGGTACGGGACAGGGTCAGGGGCGGGTGCGGTACTCCACCCACTCGATCTCAGCCAGGGGCAGACGGGCGACGGAGCTGGCCTCGCCGCCGCCGACCGCGACCCGCCCGTCGAGCACCAGCGCGCCGTCCTCGACCGCGCGCAGCACGCCGGCGCGCTCCACGAGGCTCCGCAGCCGGACCACGACGTCGCGGCCGACCGCCG
>CAYTJW010000920.1:0-2634 GCA_964438135.1 uncultured Thermoanaerobaculia bacterium | reverse complement strand
ACTAGACCGACACGAGCCTCGAAAGGGCACCACTTGACACTGGGACTCCGGATCCCTACATCGTCGGTGGAAGCTACCTTCATGCTGACTGTGCGCCCCGACGCTTCCCCCTGTGCAGCCCCTTCACCGCGCCCGGGGAGTGCTCGAATGCCGACTGCTCCGACCCTGCGTACTGCAACTGCGGCTGGCCGGATCAGTGCTTGGAACAAGGCCCGTGCGACGACCAATTCTCGGACCATCCGGAGCATCCGGGTTTTCCCTTCCCCCACACCACGTGGGAGTGCCCGATGCCTTCCGCGGCTCGGATCGGCCGAACATGGTACGTCGTCTTTCCTCGCACGAACCACGAGAGCTTCAAGTGCGGCCCCTGGGCGGGAAACATCTGCACCGTGGAGCAGCCCGGCTGCTGCCTCGACGACCCCCAGTGGCCCTGCCCGGCATGTTGCCAAGAGAGGAACCGGGTGGAAGTCGCTCTCCTCAGCGGACCTTTCCCAGCACTGCCGTTCTCCATGGAATACGAGGGCGACCTGCCAGGGCTGCCGTTCTGCGCGAGGAGGGGATGCTGTTTCGGCGGGTGGTTCCATCCGACGATCGTCCAGAAGCCTGGCAATCCCAACCAGGCCTGGGTATTCGTGTGGTTCACCCGCGACTCGGGACCTTTCACCCACGGCAACTACCGGTTCGAGTTCGAAGGCGGTCACCTGACCGGGAGCTACGCGCCGGTTTCAGGTCTCCCCGACAACTCGATCGACGACGTGGCCTGGGTCTACAGCGGCGCGCGGCAATCCGTCTTCTTCGCGGCCGTACTCGATGTCACCGGGGGGCACTTCCGGATCTTCGAGAGCCAGGACGGAGGTTTGACCTGGACACCCTCCATGTGGGGACAAGAGCAGCTCCAGTATGGCTCAGGGCAGGCGGGGCGACCCATTCACATGGGCTGGCTCCGCAATTTCGACGGAAGCCTGTCAACGCCACTCACGGTGTTCTGGGACAGCTACGAAGACCATGACGGAGACCCCGACACCCCAGAGAAGATCAGCCTGGCCTTTCAGACGACAGACCCGCAAGCCCTGCCGGGGCGGATGACTGAGTTCATCTTCGGTGATGACCTCGAGCGCGGGGGGCTCTCGGGCTGGGACCGGGCCGTGGACAGCGACTAGGGCGCAGGCCACTCTACCGTCTGGCGACGACGACTACCTCCCCACAGAAGCGCTCGAGTTGGGGGACTGCCCGCAGCAACAGGGCGTCGGCTCGCTCGAGCACCGACAGGAGGAGCCGAACGCCGCAAAGGTGATACCGCCCCCGGAACAGGCGCTTGGCCATCGCCAGCAGGTTCAACGGCGCGCACTCGACGTTCGCGAAGTGGGGCCGCAGGAGCTCGAGGTCCTCGTCGCTGAGAATGATGCCCTCACCCTGCTCCTTCGGCTCGTGCGCGAGTCGCGCGCGGAACCGTCGCGCACCGTTCAGGAGCCGGTTGTTGCCGTAGGTCTCGGCCAAGACCAGGAAACCGCGAGCCGCCAGCACGCGGAGTAGCTCGGCAAGGGCATCGGGATACTTGAGGGTGTGGTGCAGCGCCGCACCGGCAAAGACGAGGTCGAAGGCCCCGTCGTCGAAACAGGAAAGGTCGGACGCGTCCCGAGACACGCCCCGCACTCGATGAGCGACTCCCGACACTCGCGCCCGCCTGAGCCCGACCTCGACCCCGACGGGCGACAGGTCAACCAACGTGACCTCGGCTCCCGCGCATGCCATGAGCACGCCCCAGTCACCCGTCCCACAACCGTAGTCGAGCGCGGTCCGGCCGGCCATCCCGATGGTCTCCAGGGCGTGCAGGGCCGTGAGGAACAGCCTTCGGCGTTCGAAGAACGGATGGCGTGGGTCCTCGACCGACGACCGGAGGAGCGCAGCGTTCCACACCAGAGAGTCGTCGGGCAGCTCGAGGCACCGTCCGTACACGGCGTCGTAGAACCCGGCTTCCTCGCAAACTGTGAGCGTTGGTGTCAGGCGGGTGGGGGCCAGCGCTGGACCGCGACTCGGGAGCTCAGCGCTGCCCGCAGGCCCTGGCGGAAGGCTCACAGACCTCATGATAGCTCGTCCGACGGAGGCAACGCCAGGTCGAGCCCGACCAGGGCGGCGATCCGCCGGCGGGTCTCGGCCTCGACCCGGGCGCGGGCGGAGACGCCGAGGCCGCGGCACTCGAGCGGCTCGCCGAAGCGGACCACGACCACGCCCGGCGACGGCAGCCGGGAGTGGGGCGGCAGCACCTGCCGGGTCCCGACCAGCCCGACCGGCAGGATCGGCAGGCCGAGCTGCAGCGCCAGCAGGAAGCCGCCGCGCCGGAAGGGCAGCAGGCCCCCCGGCGGCCCGTAGGTCTCCTCCGGGAACACCAGCACCGACCGCCCGTCCGCCACCAGCCGCCGGCTCGCGGCCAGCACGACCCCGGCCAGGCCGCGGTCGGCGCGGTCGACGGCGACGAAGCCGAGGGCGTCCATCGCCCGCCCCAGGAATGGCACCCGGAACAGCGACCGCTTGGCCCACACCGCGCAGCGCAGCTCCTCGGGCAGGGCGGCCAGCAGCAGCGGCGGGTCGAGCGCCGACTCGTGGTTGGCCATCACAACCAGCGGCCGGGAGGCG
>CAYTJW010000919.1:0-2635 GCA_964438135.1 uncultured Thermoanaerobaculia bacterium | reverse complement strand
GGTGGCGGCCCGGGCCGCGGCCGCGGAACGCCTGCTCGGCCAGCTGGCCGGCGACGACGGCGCCCCGGCCGAGCTGCTGCGGCAGCGGCTCGAGCGCCTCCAGGGCCGGCTCCACCGCGCGGGCGGCAGAGCCACTCGCTGAGGTCTCGGCTACACTCCCCCGCCGGGGAGGACCAGACGATGACCCTGCGTCGCACCGTCACGACCATGCTCGCCGCCGCGGCCCTGGCCGCCGCCCCGGTCGGCGCCTGCACCGTGGCCGTGGTGGCCGGCTCGGCCACGGCCGACGGCCGCCCCCTGCTGTGGAAGAACCGCGACTCCGACTTCCCGGACAACCAGCTGCTGCTCGTGGCCGGCGGGCCGCTGCCGTTCCTCGCCCTGGTCAACGGCGGCGACCGCGAGGGCCGCGAGGTCTGGGCCGGCGTCAACCAGGCCGGCTTCTGCATCATGAACTCCGCCTCCTACAACCTCTACCCGGAGGAGGAGGGCGGTGACGGCGCGGAGCCCGGGCGGCGGCGGGACGAGGAGGGCGTGCTGATGCGCCAGGCCCTCGAGCGCTGCCGCACGGTCGCCGACTTCGCCCGCCTGCTCGACGAGACCACCGGCGACCGCGGCGTCGAGGCCAACTTCGGCGTCATCGACGCGAGCGGCGGCGCGGCCTTCTTCGAGACCACCAACGAGGGCTTCGTCCGCTTCGACGCCTCGGACCGCCGGGTCGCGCCCGACGGCCACATCGTCCGCACCAACTACTCCTTCACCGGCGAGCCGAGACGCGGCGCCGGCCACATCCGCTTCGACGGCGCCAGCCTGCTCTTCCACCGCGCCGCGGCCACCGTCGGCGTCGACCGCGACTGGCTGCTGCAGACCGCCTCGCGCGACATGGTCAACGCCATGACCGGCGAGGACCCACTGTCCGGCGAGCTCCCCGCCCACGCCGGGGCCGCCCGCTACGTCTACGCCTCCGACTCGCTGGTGCGCGACGCGGCCACCGCCACCGTCCTCTTCCAGGGGGTCCGCGCCGGCGACGACCCGGCGCGCACGGTGCTGTGGGCGCGGCTCGGCCACCCGCTGTGCTCGGTCGCCCTGCCCCACTGGGTGGCGGCCGGGTCGGCGATGCCGCTCTCCTCCTCAGCCGACGGCGCGCCCGTGGCCCTCCTCGCCCAGCGCCTGCTGGCGCGGGTCTTCCCCTTCGCCGGCACCTCCCGCGACCGCTACCTCGACCTGGCCCCGGTCTCGAACCGCCAGGGCGACGGCATCCTGCCGCGCCTGCTCGCGGTCGAGCGCGAGGTCCTCTCCGCCACCGACGCGGCCCTCGCCGCCGACTCCAGCGACGTCGCGGCGGTGCAGCGGACCGTGGCCGAGCTGGCGCGGGCGCGGCTGCGCACGGCCTTCCCGGAGGAGACCGCCGCCGCTGGCTGGTGAGGCGCGCCGGGGGTCGTGGCCGGACGGCGCCCCGCACCCCGGCCCCCGGACCCGGCGCCCGGAAAGTGGGATAATGCCGCGAATGAGGATGACCCCCATGCTCCGGCAGTACCTGGAGCTCAAGGCGCGCGCCGGCGACGCGCTGCTCCTGTACCGCATGGGCGACTTCTTCGAGCTCTTCTTCGAGGACGCCCAGACCGCGGCGCCGGTGCTCGGCATCACCCTCACCCGCCGCCGCCACAACGACGAGGTCGAGGCGCCGATGTGCGGCGTCCCCCACCACGCCTTCGAGGGCTACCTCCACAAGCTGCTGGAGGCGGGCTTCCGGGTCGCGGTGGCCGAGCAGATGGAGGACCCGGCGACGGCCAGGGGCCTGGTGCGGCGCGAGATCATCCGCACCTACACCCCCGGCACCGTGACCGACGGCGTGCTCCTCGACGACGGCGAGCGGTGCTTCCTCGCCGCCTGCGGCGGGGACGGCGACAGCCTCGCCCTGGCCTGGCTCGAGCTGTCGACCGGCACCTTCGCCGGCATGTCCTGCCCCGATTCGGCCTCCCTGAGCGAGCAGCTGGCCCAGGTCCGGCCGCGCGAGCTGCTGGTGGCCGAAGGCTGGGACGGCTGGGTCGGCTCCTGGCCCGCCGAGCTGCGCCGCCCGACCGTCACCCCGCTCGAGGCCGCGGCCTTCTCGCCCTCGGCCGGCGAGCAGCGGCTGCGGCGGGTGCTGGGGGTCGGCTCCCTGCGCGGCTTCGGCCTCGGCCCCGGCGAACGGCTGGTCGGCATGGCCGGCGCGCTGGTCGCCTACGTCGAGAGCACCCAACGCGGCAACCTGTCGCACCTGCGCCGCTTCACCCGCCAGCACCCCGGCGACGCCCTGGTGCTGGACCGCGCCACCCTCCGCAACCTCGAGGTGGAGCGCGGCGGCGACGGCTCCGCCCGCACCGCCCTGGTCGGCGTGCTCGACCACAGCTCGACCCGCATGGGCTCGCGCCTGCTGCGCGACTGGCTGGTGCGGCCCAGCGTCGACCCCGAGGTGATCGCCGACCGGCACCGGGCGGTGGCGGAGCTGGTCGACGACCCCGCCCTGCTCGAGGGCCTGCGGGGCGCCCTGCGCGAGCTGCCGGACCTCGAGCGCCTCGCCGGCCGGGTCGGCCTCTCCCTGGCCACGCCGCGCGAGCTGGCGACCCTGCGCGGCGGCCTCGAGGCGCTGCCGGCG
>CAYTJW010000918.1:0-2655 GCA_964438135.1 uncultured Thermoanaerobaculia bacterium | reverse complement strand
CGGCCGCCGCCCGCTCGACGCCCACGTCTCCGCCCTCCGCGACCTCGGGGCGCGGGTGGAGGCCGACCGCGACCGTCTGGTGCTGACTGCGCCGGACGGCCTCCAGGGCGCCGACGTGCTGCTCGAGGAGATGGGCGTGACCGTGACCGAGAACGCGGTCATGGCCGCCAGCCTGGCGCGGGGCCGGACCACGATCCGTAACGCCGCCTCCGAGCCCCACGTCCAGGAGCTGTGCCACGCCGTCAACGCCATGGGCGGCCGGGTCGAGGGCATCGGCACCAACGTCCTCGTGGTCCACGGCCGCGACCGGCTCGGCGGCGCCCAGGTGAGCGTCGGCCCGGACTACGTCGAGGTGGGCAGCTTCGTCGCCCTGGCCGCCGTCACCGGCGGCGAGCTGCTGATCCGCGGCGCGCGGCCCGGCGAGCACCACCGCATGACCCGGGTCGTCCTGGCCCGGCTGGGGGTCGCGGTCGAGGAGCGCGGTGACGACCTGCTCGTCCCCGGCCAGCAGCGGCTGGCGGTCAGCGCCGGCATTCACGGCGCGATCCCGAAGGTCGACGACGGCCCCTGGCCCGCCTTCCCGCCCGACCTGACCAGCATTGCCACGGTCGTGGCCACCCAGGCGAGCGGCACCGTCCTGGTGCACGAGAAGATGTACGAGAGCCGCCTGTACTGGGTCGACCGGCTGATCGACATGGGGGCCCGCATCGTCCTCTGCGACCCGCACCGGGCGGTGGTGGTCGGCCCCTGCCACCTCTACGGCGCCACCATGTCGAGCCCCGACATCCGCGCCGGCATGGCCCTGGTGATCGCCGCCCTGTGCGCCGAGGGCGCGAGCACGATCCGCAACGTGCAGCAGGTCGAGCGCGGCTACGAGGACCTCCACACCCGCCTGGCCGCGCTCGGGGCCGACATCACGCGGCAGGAGGGGTAGCCGCCGGCGATCGGCTGTCGGCTCCACCGCCCGCCCCTGGCGCCGGCAGAGCACGGGCCCGGAGCTGAGGGCCGACCGCCCGCAGTGCTATCCTTCCCCGCCCCCCGACACGGGGTGGCGCGGGAGCGACCATGGCCGAGACCTTCTACATCACGACCCCGATCTACTACGTCAACGACATGCCGCACATCGGCCACATCTACACCACCGTCATGGCCGACGTGCTGGCCCGCCACCAGCGCCTGCGCGGCCGCCGGGTGCGCTTCCTCACCGGCACCGACGAGCACGGCCAGAAGATCGAGAAGTCGGCCCGGGCGCAGGGCATCGAGCCGCTCGCCCTCGCCGACCGGGTGGTGGCCCGCTACCACGAGCTGTGGCGGGCGCTCGAGATCTCGCACGACGACTTCATCCGCACCACCGAGCCCCGCCACCAGCGCGGCGTCGCCGAGATCATCCGCCGCATCGCCGCGGCGGGGGACATCTACCGGGGCGAGTACACCGGCTGGTACTGCGCCGGAGCCGAGGCGTTCGTGCCCGACTCGCAGGTCGAGGACGGCCGCGACACCGACAGCGGCTACCCCGTGGAGCGGCTGTCCGAGCCGAGCTACTTCTTCCGCCTCTCCGCCTACCAGGGGCGGCTGCTCGACTGGTACCGCACCCAGCCCGAGTGCATCCAACCCCGCAGCCGCTACAACGAGGTCCTGCGCTTCGTCGAGGGCGGGCTCAAGGACCTGTCCATCTCCCGCACCTCCCTGCGCTGGGGCGTGCCCTACCCGGGCGACCCCGAGCACGTCGTCTACGTGTGGCTCGACGCCCTCACCAACTACATCTCCGCGCTCGGCTTCGGCGGTGACGACGACGGCCTCTTCCGGACCTTCTGGCCCGCCAGCCTGCACCTGGTGGGCAAGGACATCCTCCGCTTCCACTGCGTCTACTGGCCGGCCTTCCTGATGGCGGCCGGGCTCGAGCCGCCGCGCCAGGTGTTCGGCCACGGCTGGTGGCTGCGCGACGAGGCGAAGATGTCCAAGTCGCTCGGCAACGTGGTGCGACCCGACCACCTGCTGGAGCGCTTCGGCGCCGACGCGCTGCGCTACGTGCTGGCCCGCGACATGGCCTTCGGCCAGGACGCGGCGTTCTCCGACCAGTCGTTCCTGGAGCGCTTCAACTCCGACCTCGCCAACGCCCTCGGCAACACCGCGTCGCGCACCCTGGCCCTGGTCCACCGCAACCTCTCGGGCCGGGTGCCTCGCGCCAGCGGCGACGGCCCGGTGCCGCGGGCCGCCGAGGAAGCCGTCGCCGGCGCGACCGCGGCCATGGAGCGCCTCGAGCCGAACCGGGCGCTCGAGGCCACCTGGCACCTGCTCGGCGTTCTCGACGGCTACATCCAGAGCCAGCGGCCGTGGGACATGGCCAGGAAGGGCGAGGCCGGCCGCCGCGACCTCGAGACGACCCTCTACGGCTGCCTCGAGGCCCTGCGCATCGTCTCGCTCCTGGCCGAGCCCTTCATGCCCACCGTCGGCGCCACCCTGCGCCGTCAGCTCGGCGCCGCCGAGGTGCCGGTCGACCTGGTCGGCGCCACCCGCTGGGGCCTGCTGCCCGAGGGGGCCGCCCTCGCCGAGGCAACGCCCCTGTTCCCGCGGGTCGACATCGCCGCCTACGCAGCCGAGGTCGCCACGCCGCCGGCGGCGGCGACGCCGCCCGCACCGGCGCCGACCGCCACC
>CAYTJW010000917.1:0-2655 GCA_964438135.1 uncultured Thermoanaerobaculia bacterium | reverse complement strand
GCCCGCATGCGCCTCGCTCGCGCCAGGGAGCCCGCGGCGCCGCCCGCTGGCGGCTCCTCGGGTTGACCGGCGGCGGGCCGGGGCGGCTGCCCCGGCCAGCCGCCGGTCAGTTGGCGCTCTTGCCGCCGCGGACGGTGAGGCTCGGGAAGGCGCCGTTGCAGCCGCTGTCGGCGGCCGGGAACTCGGCGCCCTCGGCGCCGATCGTCCCGGTCACGTCGAGCCCCTGGTCGACGGTGAGGGCCAGGGTCCAGGTCATGTGGCCACCCTCCGGGTACGGCTCGTCGCTCCACGTCACCCCGGTCTCGAGCTCGTCGATCCCGACCGGGGGCTCGAACGGGCCGCCGAGCGCGAACACGAGCGTGCAGGCCGGCTCGTCCTGGCCGTCGACCTTGTCCCAGTTCATGTAGGTGGCGGTGAACGAGGTGACCTCGCCGCCGGCGATGACCAGGACGCCGCCGGTCGACCAGCCGTCGCTGTCCGTGATCACCACCCGGTAGGTGCCGTCCACCGACAGCGCGGCGCCCAGCGGCGTCCACCCCTCGAGGGTGGTCGGGTCGCCGGTCGCGGCGTCGTTGTCGACCTTGGAGGCGAGGATCAGGGCCGATCCCGCGGTCACCTCGGCGTGGAGGGTGCCGGCGTCGAAGGTCAGCCCCGGGAACAGGGTGCCGACCGACAGCAGGCGCGGCTCGAAGGCGCCGAGGGTGGAGGTGGCCGAGGCCAGCTCGGTGCCGGCCGGGTCGCGCAGGGAGAGGGCGACGGTGGCGCCGCTGCCGGAGGCGTCGAGGAGGGCGACGTTGGAGCGGAAGCTCGCGTTCTGCGCCAGGCCGACGACGTCGGTCGAGCCCCCGGCGGCCACCGCCGAAGAGCGCGGCACGCCGGCGAAGCCCTGGCCGAAGGTCACCTGCCCCTTGAGGTTGTAGATCCGCGAGTTGACCACCACCTCGCCGTCGGCGACCACCCGCAGGGCGCCGTTGCCGGCGGCCAGGCCGAAGGTCTCCTGGACGACGTCGTCGAGGACCAGCGTCTCGCCCGGCAGGACGGTGAAGGTCTCGCTCGCCGGGCTCGGGTTGGCCTGGTTGCGGACCAGCCACGACACGGTCGCCGCGACCGAGGCCTCGCCGGGGTTGAAGAGGTACAGGTCGGTCCGCCACAGGGACTGGTTCTGGCCCTCGCCGCGACTCGCCGCGGCCACCAGGAGGTCGGTCCCGGGGTTCAGGGCCAGCGCCAACGGCGCGGCCGCCAGCATCGCCACGAGCAGGCTGAGTGTCACACGACGCATGGTCTTGCTCCTCCTCTTCGAGGCCTCACGGCCGCACCACGATAGCACTCCCGAGCCGGCGCCGCATGCCATGCCGTCACAGCGGCTGCTTGCCGAGCCGCACCTGGCCGTCGCCGGTCGGCCCGTCGCACTCGCTCGAGCCGGGCGAGCCCGAGGCGAAGCCGCTCAGGCTGCCGGAGTAGTGGAGGTACCGCGTCCCCTCCACGAGGCGCACGGTCCACTCGATCTGACCGCTGCCCGAGTACGGGACCACGAACCGGACGCCGGCCGCGGACAGCACCTCGGCCAGCGGCAGGGGCGGGTCGAACACGCGCTCGGCCGGGAACAGGTAGAGGCAGCCGGGTCGGGTCGAGCCCATCTCGAACTGGAGCGCGACCACCTCGGCGAGCTCGTTCAGGGTCAGGGTGAAGCCGCGCTCGCGGCCCGCCAGCGCCACCGAGCCGTAGTAGACGCCGGCCGGCTCCTGCGCGTCGCCCTCGCCGCACGGCCACCAGCTGGCGAGGGTGGTCGGGTCGAGGCTGGCGCTGTCGACCTTGGACGCGCCGACCACCGCGGCCCCGGCCGCGACCTCGACGTGCAGGCTGCCGTGGTCGAACAGCGGCCCGCCCAGCTCGGTGAGGACGTTGCCCAGCACCGGCTCGTAGGCACCCAGGGTGTAGCTGCGGGCGGCCAGCTCGACGCCGTCGGCGTCGCGCAGGCTCATGACCAGGGTGGCGCCGTCCGGGCCGGCCAGGGCGTAGAGGTTGGTCCGGAAGCGGCCGTTGGCGGCCAGGCCGACGACGTCGGTCGCCCGGCCGGCGGCCACCGCCAGGGCGGCCGGGACCCCCTCGAAGCCCTGACCGAGGGTGGCGTCGCCCTGCTGGCTAAAGATGCGGGCGTTGACCACCACCTCGCGGTCGGCGACGACCCGGAAGGCACCCTCGCCGCTCGGGAGGCCGAAGCGGTCGAGGATCACGTCCTCGAGCACGGCGGTGGCGCCCGCCGCCACCTCGAGCGTCACCGACTCGGGTGCGGGGTTCGGCTGGCGCCGCAGGAGCCACTGCACGGTCACGGCCGCCGGCGCCGGCCCCGGGTTGAGCACGTACAGGTCGGTCACCCAGGTGCCGGCGCGGGCCGCGGCCGGCACCAGCACGTCGCGTCCGGGCGTGATCGCCGCGACCGTTCCAGCCGCGGCCACCGCGCCGATGAGCAGGGCCACTGCGTGGCGTCCCATCCCCTCCTCCGCCGCCGAGCGGGCCAACCCCTAGTATACGTCCCGCGCTCTCGCCCCTGGTCCGGGCGTATCCTGGGATGTGACGGCCATGCGACACCGACGCACATGCCGCCTTGCGTGCCTGCTCTTCGCGTCCGTGCCATTGCCGGCCACGGCCGAGATG
>CAYTJW010000916.1:0-2656 GCA_964438135.1 uncultured Thermoanaerobaculia bacterium | reverse complement strand
CTGCAAGCCCAACACCGGCCCGGGCGGCTGGGGGGCGGTGCTGCTCGAGCCGGGGGAGGAGCCGCGCGAGCTGTCCGGCAGCGAGCGCGCCACCACCAACAACCGCATGGAGCTGACCGCGGCGATCGAGGCCCTGCGCGCCCTCGACGGCCCCCACCGGGTCGAGCTGGTGACCGACTCGGAGTACCTCAAGAAGGGCGTCACCGAGTGGCTGCCGGGGTGGCAGCGGCGCAACTGGCGCACCGCCGCGGGCGGCGAGGTGCAGAACCAGGACCTGTGGCAGGCGCTCACCGCCGAGCTCGGCCGCCACCGCGTCAGCTGGCGCTGGACGCGCGGTCACACGGGCGACCGCTTCAACGAGCGTGCCGACCAGCTGGCGTCGGCCGCCATCCCCGGCGGCCACCTGCCCCTCGACGACCGCTCCGCGGTCCACCTGTTCGCGGCCGCGGCATACTCCGGCCGCGACCGGGCCGGCTCCTGGGCGGTGGTGCTGCGGTGCCGCGAGCGGGAGCGGACCCTGGCCGAGCGGGTCGAGGACGCCTCCGCCAACCGCATGCACCTGCTCGCCGCCGTGGCCGGCCTCGAGGCGCTCACGCGGCCCAGCCGGGTCCACGTCTACACCGCCTCGGACTACGTCCACGACGGCGCCACCCGCTGGCTCCCCGGCTGGAAGGCGCGCGGCTTCATGACCCGCGACGACAAGCCGGTCAGCCACCGCGACCTGTGGCTGCGCCTCGACCGGCAGATCCAGCGCCACCAGGCCGAGTGGCACGTGGTCGACTCGGACGAGCCGCCCGAGGGCCTCGCCCTGGCCAAGCAGCTGGCGCGGCGGGCGGTGAAGGGCGAGGGGGCGGGGTCGGGCGACTGAGCCACGGGCCGGCCCGGCGCGGCCGGCGCCAGCCGCGACCGGCGTCCGAGGGACCGACGGGCGAGCACTGGCTCGGGCGGGAGAGATCCCCCTGGACCGGTCGGCACGGCCCGGCTACAGTGGGCACGCCGTCGCCCGCCCGCGGTCTCGGGCAGGGGCGGCGGCGACGACCGACGCTGGAGGGCGCTCATGGGTGGATGCAGGGGTGGAGCTCGCGCGATCGCAACGGTCCTTGTCTTCGCGCTCCTGGTCGCTGCGGCCAGCCTGTCCCGGGCCGCGACCACCGGCACGCTGTACCTGCCGGGTGCGGCGCGGGTGACCGGCGCGGCGGGGACCAACTGGATGACGGACCTGGCGATTCACAACCCGGGCGATGCGCCGGTCACGTTCGGCCTGGAGCTGCTCGAGTGGGACCAGGAGAACGGCAACCCGCAGACCCTGACCTACACCCTCGAGCCCGGGCAGAGCGTCGGCCACGCCGACGTGCTCCGCTGGGTCTTCGGCGTCGACTCCGGCGCCGGGACGATCCGGGTGTCGGTGGAGGATGGCGGAGCGGTGCTGGCCACCGCCCGGACCTACAACCTGCTCCCGCGTGGCGGCTCGTACGGGCAGTTCATCGCCGCGGTGGACGCGGGGGACGCCGTCGACGCGGCCCACCACGGTCGCCTGATCCAGCTGCGGCAGTCCGACGACCCGGAGACCGGGCACCGCACCAACCTCGGGCTGGTGAGCGCGACGGGCACGCCGATCGAGGTCAGCATCGCCCTGTTCGACCGCGACGGGACGTCCCTCGGGACCATCGACGACACGCTGCAGGCCTACGAGTCGACCCAGATCGGCAACGTCTTCGCCCGCTTCACCTCGGCCAGCGTGTGGGACGGCTTCGCGATCGTGACCACCTCGACCCCCGGTGCCGCGCTGATCGCCTACGCGTCGGTGGTCGACAACCAGACCGGCGACCCGGTCTACATCCCGGCCTGGGTGCTCCCGGGCGGGGCCGCCGCCGCCGACGAGGTGACCGTGAGCCTGCCGGGCGACGTTCCCCTGGTCCTGGTGAGGGTCCCGGCAGGGACGTTCCAGATGGGCTCCCCGACCACCGAGCAGGGCCACCAGGCGAACGAGACCCTGCACGAGGTGACGCTCACCCGGGACTACTACCTCGGCAAGTACGAGGTGACCCAGGAGCAGTGGCTGGCGGTGACCGGGACCAACCCGTCGCACTTCTCCGCCTGCGGCGACGACTGCCCGGTCGAGAACGTGAGCTGGGACGACGTGGCCGGGCCCGGCGGGTTCCTGGAGCTGCTCAACCAGCACCTCGCCGCGACCGGCCAGGTCGGGGCCGGGCTGATGCGCCTGCCGACCGAGGCGGAGTGGGAGCGGGCGGCGCGGGCGGGCACCCAGAGCCGCTTCGCCCACGGCGACGCGCTGGACTGCGACGAGGCCACGAGCTGCGCCCCGTGCGAGGCGCACGCCGACCACATGTGGTGGTGCGCGAACAGCTCCAACCGCACCCACCCGGTCGGCGAGAAGCAGCCCAACGGGTTCGGGCTGCACGACATGCACGGCAACGTCGCGGAGCGGGTCAGCGACTGGCACGACTGGTACCCGTCGACCCCGGCGGTGGACCCGACCGGCCCGGCGACGGGCACCCGGCACGAGGGACGCGGCGGCTCGTGGGCCTCGAGCGCGTTGTGGAGCCGCGCTGCCGCACGCAGCTCGACCCCGGAGGGCGCCGACATCGGCGCCGGCTGCCGCGTGGCCATGACGCCGTGACCGCGGCGGCGGCGG
>CAYTJW010000915.1:0-2660 GCA_964438135.1 uncultured Thermoanaerobaculia bacterium | reverse complement strand
GTGGCCTCGACCGACGTCCGGACCGCGACCGCGGGCGGCGGCGGCAAGCCCCTGCAGCTGGAGCTGACCGCCACCATCAAGGGCGGGCGCAAGCTCCGCCGCACCGTGACCTGCGAGCCGGAGGCGATCCTGGCCTCGCTCGAGGCCACCCCGGAGAGCCGCAAGCTCAGGCTGCTCACGGGCGAGGTCGGCGCGGCCGAGCCGCCGGCCAAGCTGACCCTGACCCTGTCCTCGCCGCGCGGCAAGAAGCTCAAGGGGGTGCCGGTCGAGTTCGCGACCTCGGCCGCGCTCGGCTCGCTGTCGGCCACCGCCACCGCGAGCGACGCCGCCGGCGAGGCCAGGTCCGAGTACACCCCGCCCAACCCCCTCGCCCTGGCGGCGGGGGTGGCGTTGGCGGAGTCCGTCACCATCCGCGTCCTGGTCGGCGCGGCCAAGGTGCAGGTGGCCGAGGTCGCCTTCCAGCTCCTGTTCCGCGCCAAGGTGACGGTCACCGTCAGCAAGGCCGGCTTCGCCTCCGCCTCGAAGGCGTACGAGGTCGACCGGCCCGGCTCCTACTCCCTGAGCGTGGTCGCCGCCGGCGGCAACAAGCACGCCGTGGTCGGCGCCACGGTGGCGGCCGGGGCGTCGGTGACGGTGGCGGCGAAGACCGGCGGCGGCTACGAGCTGGTTGTCCCGGGCGGGGCCGGCGGCGGCGACCTCGGCGCCATCGCCCTGGTGGTGGCGAACGAGGTCGTGGAGACCGTCAAGACCATCGCCAACGCCCTGGCGCAGCCGGACGCGCCTTCGTCGCTGCGCGAGTCCGCCGCCCGCGCCCAGCGCTTCCTCGACTTCGACCTGGTCGACCGCCTGGCCGACGAGGAACCGGGGGACTACCCGGCCACGGCCGAGAACCTGCGCGCGCTGGCCCTGGCGGCCAGGGTTCTGCCCATGAGCCTGGGCCTGGTCGGGCGCCGGCTCGGCCGCCTCGAGGGAGACCTCGGCAACTTCTTCACCAGCTGCCTCAACGTCGTCTTCAACCTCTGGGGCGCCAAGCTCCTGGGCGGCCTGGCCTCCGTGATCTCCTCGAGCTGCAAGAAGTTCTTCTCGTGGGCGGCGGAGCGGGTGGTGGGCTGGCCGCGCGTGCGGGGCTGGCTGGCGGCCGGCCTCGAGCAGCTGAAGGGCCTCGTCGCCGGCCTCGACCGCGAGCTCGACGGCCTCAAGGAGAGGCTCCAGCGCCGGTTCGGCGACGGCCCGGTGCCGGAGTCGGTGCGGCGGCGCATCCCGGTCGACAATGCGGCGGGCTCGCTGCCGAACCGGCCCGGCCAGCTGCTCGAGGGCAGCGGCGTCCTGGAGGCGGCGCAGAAGGCGCTCGAGGCGGCGCGGCAGCTGGCCCGCAAGATGGCCGCCAAGGTCGGCGCGGCCGAGGACCTGGTCAAGGGCCTCCGCCACGAGGTCGGGACCGCCGGCAACCGGATCTCCCACCTCGAGAGCCGGGTGGCCTTCGCCCGGGCGGGCAAGATGACCACGGTTGACGGGCGCCTGGTGACGGACGTCGAGGCCGAGATCGCGCGGCTCGAACCGAAGCTCCAGGCCAAGAAGACCGCCCTCGAGGCGGCCGAGCGGCGGCTCGAGGACGCCCGCCGGGCAGCGGTCGAGGCGGAGGGGGCGGCGGCCCGCCAGCAGGCCGCGACCCAGTCGGTGCAGGAGTCGATGGGGATCGCGGACGGCTTCTTCGCCACCTTCATGGGCGCCATCAACCGCCTCGTCAACCTCGCCGGCCTCGCCTTCCTGGCCGTCCTGGCGGGCATCGCCGAGCTGGTCGGGCCGTGGGTGCAGAGGAACGCCGGCAAGCTGTTCTCGACCTCGAAGGTGCCGACCGAGGCGCTCGACGCGGCGGTTGGCACCGTTGCCGGCCAGGCCTTCAAGAACGCGGTCTCCACCATTCTCGGCGGCCGCTCCGGCGTCAGCGGGGCGGTCGTGGCCGGCCTGAAGGGCAACCTGCGCGAGGCCCAGCTGCGGGCGGCGGCGCCGTGCCTCGACCTGGCGCTGGAGAAGGCGAAGACCTGGGGCGACGTCGACCAGGAGCAAGCCAAGGAGGCGATCCGCTGGTACTGGGAGGAGGTCGACGCCGCCAGCTTCAGCGGCGAGGCGAGCGAGGCGTGGCAGGACTTCGCGGCCACCATGGTCGACTGGGTCGAGTTCCTGGTCGTGTGGGCGGTGCGGATCGTCAACATCGTCATCGGCATCATCACCCTCGTCGCCGCCATCCCCACCGGGGGCGCCTCGGCCGCGGTCGGCTTCGTCGCCACCCAGGCGCTGCGCAACGGCCTGGAGTGGTTCGACGACGCCTGGGACGCGATCAAGGCGGTGGTGACCGGCGGCAAGGTGTGGAGCGTGTGGAGCGAGGCCTCGGCGTACGGCGGTGCGCACGCGGTCTTCACCGCCAAGCTCTACGGCGAACCCGCGGCGGTGGACCGGGCGGCGGCCGCGATCCGTTCGGGCTGAGGGGAGGGACGGTGCTCGAGGCTCTGGGTGGCGCGGGGCGGGGCGGCCGGATCGACGCCGACGTGGCGCTGGCCGAGTGCCGCCGGCTCGAGGTGCTGGCGGCGGGCGCGCTCGCCGGCCTGGAGGCGGGCCTGCCGACCGCCGCCGCCCAGCTCGAGGCCCTGGTCACCGCGGCG
>CAYTJW010000914.1:0-2660 GCA_964438135.1 uncultured Thermoanaerobaculia bacterium | reverse complement strand
CGACGAACGTGACCCCGTCGACCCTGCCCCGCTCCAGCCCCGTGCTCCGGCCCAGGATGTCCACGAACGCACGAACCCCCTCCGGCTCCAGGTCGCGATCCCGCGTCCACCACGCCAGCCTCAGTCGCGGGACCGTGCCCGTCTCACTCCCGATCGCCTCCTCGAGCCGCGTGACGTACTCGCGGCGGGCTCGCCGCAGGGTGTCGGCAAAGCCGTGCAGCGTCTCGTCCACGTCCACCAGCGGATCCCTCACCTTGCCGAGCAGCTCGCGGTGGCCGGACAGGGCGTGATCCACAGGGTCCGTCACCAACCCGGCTCGCACGGGGTTGAGGTGGACGTAGATGACGACCTCGTCGAAGTAGCGCTGGTCGTCGACCAGCCGCGCCTGGTACCGGGACTGCCAGATCGGACCCGAGCGCCGGTTGCGCCGGTTGAAGGACCGGCTGAACCCACCCTGGACGAGCGCCATCGTGCGTGACAGGGGCACCGCGGCGGTGCGCAGCGCGAGGTGGTAGTGGTTGGACATCAGGCACCAGGCGTACACCAGGAAGCCGTCGCGTCGCTTGGCGGCTCGGATCAGCTCGACGAAGCGGGCGGCCTCCTCCGGGTCGCCAAAGACGCACTCACCTGAGGAGATCCGGTTGTAGACATGGTAGAGCCCACCTTCGAGCAGATTCCGGTGCTCCCTGGGCATCTCCCCCCACCTCAGCCTCCAGCCTACCACAAAGCGTCAGAAGTGTCTGACCTGGCACGGATGGCCGCCACGTCGAAGGTGTACCCCTTCACCAGCCCGAGCAGCACCGACTTGAAGCTCTCCACCGGTCGCCCAGGGTCGAACCGCTTGACCATGACGACATCCTACTCCGCTTGAGTCAGCCAGAATCGGCGAGAGTGTCTGACCTGGTGCGGATGAGATCTGGTACGGATGGCGACTGAGGCAAGCTTCGTCACTTCAGCGGAACCGGCGCTCAACAGAATCCGACGCAAAGAAAGCCTGCTCGATCGCAGCGAACGCGAGCCTGGACTCAGATAGCGCAAGATTCACTGGCTGTGGGAAGAACGCCACAACGGCGAACCCATCGTCGGTCAACCACCGGAAGGACCGGTCCGCTACTCGCTGAAGACAGGAGTATTGAGGATCGGTATCTCGGAGACCGGTGATCCAGTCGATACTAGAGAGCGTACTGGTCCTCCCCATTCTGCGAAATCGAGCGTAGCGCTCATCTGCCACGGCCGGTGGGAGGCGTTTGGGTTCAACCACCAGTCCGTCGGCGCTGACACCATTGGCGAGTTTCAGAAGAAACGCCAGCAACGCATCGAGGTCGCAGAAGCCAAAGACCCGCTGCTTCTTGCTCGTCTCGCACCAAGCGAAGCCAAACTCGACAGTCCCTCGGATAGGTACCGGAGGCGAGATCGGATAGGTGATCGTGCCGTCCAGGTAAGGTGGCTTGTCACCGATCCTCCAACGCACCTCCCCTGTGTACTCATGACTTCGAAACTCCGCTGAGAGCGCAGACCACCCCGTTTCGGTCGCAGGCACCAAACTACCCGCAGCATCCTGCAGCCATGCCTTGAGACCCAGCACCTCCGCTGCCGAGTTCAAGTGCGCTGCCGCAACCGAGCCAGACGGCACGCCAGAGAAGACGACTGTGCAAGAGTGCTTGCTCACGGAGCGAGTTCCACGGTGATCTCGGTAATGCCCTTGCGCCGAAAGAAAGCCTCCGCGCGAAGCTTCTGGGCACGCGTCGGTACCCGCCAGACGATTGACGTGCTTTGCTCCACGCTGACAGCAACCTGCCGGAGCGCCTGATCGAGACCTTTCTTGGTGGTCCGAACTGAGGTCTTGTAGTCGACAAGGGCCTGAAGCGCTTCATCGAAGTCATCGAAATCCACGTACGGCCTACCGGCCGTGTTGGGATTCTGGTAGGGAACGCGGTATGTCTGGCCGACTCGACCGGGGACATGGGCGGCTTGATACTCAGCACCACTGCCGAGATTCTCCCGCTTGAGAACCCAGTCACCAGGACCGACCTTGGAGGCTTCGCCGGCCTCATCGACCAGCCCCAACGCCCCCTTCCGGCTGTCGGCCAGCGCGTCGAGGGCAGACTCAACCAGCCCGACCGCGCCGCGGAGCTCCTTGCCGGTGACCACCGGCAGGGCAACACCCGCTCCGGAGAGGAGGCGGCCTCCCAGCCCGAGGCGCTCGCCGAACAGTGGGTCGACGCCGGTTCCTGCGGCGACCGCATCGTTGATGTCGCCCAAGGACGACAGGCTGGTTCCGACGGCCACCGCTTTCTCGATCGCCTCGGCGACCGGCAGCGCGGTCTCCCTGATCACCTCCCCCATCGCGGCCAGCCCGGGGTTGTCGCCAGAGCCGGGACGGACGCCTGCCTGCTGGAGCACGGCGGCCACGACCGCCTCGTCCTTCACCCAGCTGTGGCGAGCGCCGTCGTCGATGTCGATGCGGTAAACCAAACCCTGGTCGTTGACCTGATACCAGCCACCCTCGTGCTTGTAGAGCGGGGTGTTGGGGTCAGCGAGCACGTCCCGAGGCAGCAAGAGCCCGAACGGATCCGTGACATTGAGCCCGTCGTACCCGAATGCCTGGTACAAGTCAGCTCGCCACTGCGATAGCGGGGCTATTTCGCTGTGCGGCCGGG
>CAYTJW010000913.1:0-2663 GCA_964438135.1 uncultured Thermoanaerobaculia bacterium | reverse complement strand
GACGAACAGCACCGGCGCGCTCGCCGACCCCAGGCGCCGCGCCGCCGCCTCGAGCAGGTCGGGGTCGGCGCCGAGGTCTGGCTCCGGCCCGGGGAGAAAGGCCGGCTCCGGCACCTCCTGGGTGAGGAGCAGGAGCTCGGCCGCCACCTCCACCGCCACCGGCCCGGCCGGCGGCCGGCGGGCGAGCTGGAAGGCGCGCCGTACGGTCGGGTAGAGGTCCGCCGCGGTGGGGGCTGCCAGCGCCGCCTTGGTGACCGGCTCGAGCAGCGCCAGCTGGTCGACGTCGTGCAGCTGGTAGGCGCCCTTCTGCCGCGAGCCGAGGCCGCAGGCGAGGACCACCATCGGCACCTGGTCGAGGTGGGCCCCGGCGATGCCGGACAGGGCGTGGGTGACGCCGGGCCCGGGGATCAGGTTGAGCACCCCGACCTCGCCCGAGGTGCGAGCCAGGCCGTCGGCCATGAAGGCCGCCGAGCGCTCGTCCCCCACCAGCACCGGCTCGACCCGGCTCGACGCCAGCGCGTCCCACAGCTCGAGGTTGTGGATGCCGGGGATGCCGAAGGCGAAGCGCACCCGCTCGTCCTCGAGCGCCGCCACCACCAGCCGGGCGCCGCGGGCCCTCATGCGGCGCCAGGCCCCGCCGCACGAGCACCCGCCCCGGCCCGCGCCGCCCCGTCGACCTGGTTCACCCGTCGATTGTACTGCGTTGACGGGCGCCGTGGAGTCGCGCTACGCTCGGGCGACGCCCGCGAAGGAGCCCGCCATGAGCCTGCCCCGCTCGCCCTTCATCTACGAGGTCAACACCTGGGTCTGGCTGGACGAGCTCGGTCGCAAGCACGGGGTGCCGGTCGACCTGGCCACCGTGCCGGAGGCGGAGTGGGACGCGGTGGCCGCTCTCGGCGCCGAGGCGGTGTGGCTGATGGGGGTGTGGGAGCGCTCCCCGGCCGGCCGCCGGGTGGCCCTCGAGCTCCCCCACCTGCGGGCCGAGTACGACCGGGCCCTGCCCGGGTGGGGGGAGGCCGACGTGGTCGGCTCGCCGTACGCGGTCCGGCGCTACGAGGTCGACCCCCGCCTCGGCGGCCCGGCCGGCCTGGCCGCCGCCCGGGCCGCCCTCGAGTCGCGCGGCCTCGGCCTGCTGCTCGACTTCGTCCCCAACCACGTCGCCGTCGACCACCCGTGGGTGGCGGACCACCCGGAGTACCTGGTGCCGGCGCTGCCCTCGGACCTCGAGCGAGCCCCGGACGAGTTCCTCCGCACCCCGGCCGGCGCCTTCGCCCACGGCCGCGACCCCTTCTTCCCACCCTGGACCGACACGGTCCAGCTCAACGCCTTCCACCCCGACCTGCGCGCCGCCGCCGCCGCCACCCTGGCGGGCATCGCCGACCGTTGCGACGGGGTCCGCTGCGACATGGCCATGCTCGCCCTCAACCAGGTCTTCGCCCGCACCTGGGGCATTCGGGCCGGCGAGCCGCCCCGGACCGAGCTCTGGGCCGACGTGATCGGCGCGGTCCGCGCCCACCGCCCGGCCTTCGCCTTCATCGCCGAGGCCTACTGGGACCTGGAGTGGGACCTGCAGCAGCTCGGCTTCGACTACTGCTACGACAAGCGCCTCTACGACCGGCTCGACCACGGCGGCGCGGAGGGGGTCCGGCTGCACCAGCAGGCCGAGCTCGCCTACCAGCAGCGGCTGCTGCGCTTCGTCGAGAACCACGACGAGCCGCGCGTCGCCGCCGTCTTCGGCCGCGACCGGTCGCGCGCCGCGGCGGTGGTGATGGCGACCGTGCCGGGCGCCCGCCTGGTCCACCACGGCCAGCTCGAGGGGGCGCAGGTCAAGCTGCCGGTGCAGCTCGGCCGCCGCCCGGCGGAGCCGGTCGACGCCGAGGCACGCGCCTTCTACCGCGCCCTCCTGGCCGAGGTCACGGACCTGCTCTACCACGACGGCGACTGGCAGCAGCTCGAGGCGACCGGCTGGCCCGACAACCCGAGCTGCGGGCAGCTGGTGACCTGGTGCTGGCGGCTGGGCTCCGAGCGGCGGCTGGTGGTGGTCAACCTCGGCGACCGGCCGGCCCAGGCCCGCATCCGCCTCCCCTGGGCCGACCTCGGCGGCCAGTGGTGGCTGCTCGCCGACGCCTTCACCGGCGAGCGCTACCGCCGGGGAGGCGACGAGCTGCTCGACCCCGGCCTGTACGTCGACCTGCCGCCCTGGGGGTACCACCTGCTGAGGGTGTAGGGGCGACCGCGAGCCCGGCTGTCAGCCTTCAGCGGCCAGCGGTCGGCTCCCCCACCCTGACCCTCGGCGCCGGGGGGAGTGGTCCTGGCCGTGGTCGTGGACGCGAACATGGTCGCTGTCCCCGTCGATCCGGCGTCCGCGACGGGTCCTCACCCGCCCTCCGCCCACAGCACCAGGCGGCCGGCCAGGGCCGCGGCCAGGGGACGGGCGAGGGCGGAGAGCTCGGCTGCGGCCAGGGCCGGCAGGTGGCACAGGACCAGGGTGTCGCAGGCCAGGCCGGGCGCCAGCTCGAGCCAGTCCTGGAGGTGGGCGTGGCCGGACAGGCGCGCGGCGACGGCGTGGCCCGGCTCGACGAAGGTGCACTCGACCACCGCCACCTCGGCGTCGAGCAGCCCCGGCCGCTCGCGGAAGGGCCGCACGCTGCCGTCGCCCGAGT
>CAYTJW010000912.1:0-2666 GCA_964438135.1 uncultured Thermoanaerobaculia bacterium | reverse complement strand
CAGGCGGCGCGCCGGTCCGCCTCGGCCGCGGCGTGCCCGGTCGAGGCCTCCTCCCAGCGTCGCCGGAGCCCGTCGACGCGGGCGGCGACGTCGGCCTGCTCGCGGTCGAGCGCCGCCCGCTCCCGCGCCAGCCGGCGCAGACCGAAGAAGTTGGCGAAGAAGCCGAAGCCCGAGCCGAGGGCGCGGATGCGCCGGTTGTAGTCGGCGATCCGGGCCAGGAGGCCGGCGGAGCGGGCCTTGAGGCTCTCCTCCTCCTGGTCGAGGGCGGCGTTCTGCTGCCGCAGCTCCTGCTCGGATGAGACCGACTCCAGGCGCAGCGCCTCGGCCCGCTCGAGCTGCTCGCGCCGCCGCGCCGCCAGCGCGCCCGCCTGCTCGGCCAGCTCGGCCGAGACCGCGATCCGCTCGGCCTCGAGCTCGGCGACCAGCCACGCCGGCAGGGCGGCCGGGTCGCCGGTCGCGTGCCCGACCAGCTGCCTGAGCTCCTCCTCGCGCGCCCGCGCCACCTCGGCGAAGAAGGTCTCGTACTTGCTCTGCAGGGCGCACAACCGGGCCTCGACGTCGGCCACCACCGCCCGTCGCTCGGCGAGCTCGGCGCGCATCTCCTTCAGGCGACCCACGTCTCCCCCTCGGGCGCCGGCACACCGAAGGCGCGGCCGCGGCGGCGGCGGCGCTGCCAGCGCTGCCAGTCGCCCGGCCGGTGCGGCCGCGGCAGCTCGTCGAAGCTCCCGGCCGCGTCCCAGTACAGCGGGCAGCCGCCGCCGCACACGTCGGCGTCGGCGCACCCCTCGCACGGCGGCGGCAGGTACTCCTTGCGCCGCCAGTAGCGCGCCGCCCGGCTCTCATAGACCCGCTCGAACGGCTGCTCGAGCAGCGAGCCGAGCCCGGCCGCGAACGACGAGCAGGGCAGCACCTCGCCCCGCGGGTCGACCGACAGGATGCCGCCGACGCAGGCGCAGGACTTGGCGCCCTGGCCGAGCAGCACCGGGTTGAGGATGCAGAACGGGGTCGGCGAGTACCACACCAGCCGCACCCCTTCCGCCCGCGCCACCTCGAGCAGGCCGGGCAGGCGACGCGCGATCTCCGCGTAGCCGACCTGGACCGGCGAGGAGCCGCAGGCCAGACCGGTGCGGATGACCATGTTCATCGACAGGGTCGGCCGGCCGAGGTCGGCGGCGACGAAGCGGACCAGGTCGGCGGCCGCGTCGAGGTTGGCCGGCGACAGGGTGGTGTTGGTGTGCACGTGCAGGCCGAGGGCGGCGAAGTTGCGCACCGCCGCCACCGTCGCCCGGAAGGCGCCGGGCCGGCCGACCAGGCGGTCGTGGAGGGCCTCCTCGCCCGCCTCGAGCGACACCTGGGCCGAGGCCAGGCCCGACGAGGCCAGGGCGGCGGCGTAGGCGGGGTCGCCGGCGCGGATGCCGTTGGTGATGAGGTTGACGCGGAAGCCGAGGCGGGCGCCGTACGCGACCAGCTCGGGCAGGTCGGGCTCGAGGGTCGCCTCGCCGCCGGTGAAGGACAGCGACGGCACGTGCGCCTCGTGGAAGATGCGGTCCATCACCCGCCGCACCTGGTCGGTGCTCATCCGCCGACCCGAGCGGCGGCCCGGGCTCGAGGCGTAGCAGAACTCGCAGCGGTTCTGGCAGGCGTAGGTGAGGGCGATCTCGGCCAGCACCGGGAAGCCGAGGCGACTGCGGTCGAAGGGGGCGAAGCGCAGGCCCGGCCGCGGCCGGAAGTCCTCGTTCAGGACCGCGGAGATGGCCTCGACCAGGGTCAGGGTGTCGGCGAGGAGGCGCTCCGGGCTGGCGCCGAGGGCGGGGGCGAGACGGACCAGGACCTCCGCGACCGGGCGCCGCTCGAGGGCGTAGAGGGCGCCGAGCAGCTCGACCGCGGTCTGATTGAGGCCGAGGGTCTTGTCGGGCCGGATCAGGAGCATGCGGTCGGCCGGGCGGACGAACACCGCGGCCCGAGTCGAGGCGACGAAGTGGTCCACCCGCCCGAGGTCCGCCGGGTCCATCTAGAAGCTCCCGGCGCAGGACGAGACGCAGGCCGAGTGGCAGGCCGAGTGGCAGGCGCAGGCGTCGTGGCAGGCCGAGTGGCAGGCCGAGTGACAGGCCGAGTGACAGGCGGTGTGGCAGGCCGAGTGGCAGGCGTCGTAGCCGGCGGCGAGGGACGGCGCCGCCACCCCACCGGCGACCGCCGCCAGGCCCGCCCGCTCGACCGACGCGCCGTCGAAGTTGAACAGGCTCTCGACCCGGTCGACCGTCGCCTGCGCCCCCCGCTCGACCGCGCTCACCACCCCCTCGGCCATGTCCTGCACCCGCTCCACCGCTCCGCCCAGGGTGGGCACCTGCCGCTCGGCGCCGAGCGCCTCGAAGGCCGAGGACATCGGCGCCGACGCCGGCACCGGCTGCATGGTCTCGCCGAGGTTCGAGAAGAAGGAGTCGTGCAGGTAGAGCACCGGGTAGTGGTGGTCGAAGTAGCCGCGGCGGGCGGCCTGCGGCTGGCGGCGGAGGGTCGTCCAGGCCGACTCGGCCCGCTCGCGCTGGGCTCGGACGGTCGCCTCGCGGTCGGCGCGCCACACCTTGGGCTGCAGCGCGGCGCTGATGGCGGCGAGGACGTCGTGCACCCCCTGCCGCGGCAGCGTCCCGTCCGCCGCCAGCCGCGCCAGG
>CAYTJW010000911.1:0-2667 GCA_964438135.1 uncultured Thermoanaerobaculia bacterium | reverse complement strand
CGCACGCCGTCATCGAGGGCATGGTCATCGGAGCCCGGGCCGTCGGGGCCTCCCTCGGCTTCCTCTACATCCGCAACGAATACCCGCTGGCGATCGAGCGCATCGGCAAGGCCCTCGGGCAGGCCCGGGAGTACGGGCTCCTCGGAAAGGACATCCTGGGTACCGGCTTCGACTTCGATCTCGAGATCGTCCGCGGCGCCGCCTGGTTCGGCGCCCGCGGCCAGCGCTCGCCGCTGGTCGGGCTCGAGCACCGGGGGACCCTCGAGCGCGAGTCCGCCGGCACCGCCTTCGAGCCGGCCGCGACCCCGGCCCTGCGCCAGCCGAGCCCTTCGGCCGCCCAGGCCGACGGGGCGACCATCCGGGTCGGGGAGAGCGGCGTCTACGTCCTCCCCGTCGCCCAGGTCGCCGCGGCGATGGGCATGGACCAGGACCGGGCCGCCTCCCTCCTCGCCGGCTACGGTCTGCGTCTCCTCGACGGCGCGGGCCGCACCGTGCCGTACCAGGTGCGGAAGTGGACCGGCGGCACGCCGGCCCTGGTGTTCCACGGCGAGGCCGCCGCCAGCCTCTACACCGCGTCGAACGTCTACCGGCTGGTGCCGGGCCGCGGCCTGCGGATGGGCGAGGTCGGGGGCCAGGCGCCGGCGCCGGCGGCGACGGCGAGCGCCGTGGCCCACGCGGTGGTGGCCGAGGAGGACCTGCTGCCGCTCTACTGGCTGGAGCAGGACCCGGCCGCCGACTTCTGGCGCTGGGCGGGGGTGCTGGCGGGCGACGCGCCCGCGACCCTGACCGTTGCCAGCCCCTCCCCGGCCGCCGGCGCCGCGGAGTGGGTCGCCACCCTGCGGCTGAGGGCCCAGGCCGGGGTCGACCTGGCCCTGGGCGACGACGCCATCCTCGACCTGGCCTTCAACGGCCAGGCGATCCCGACCGTCACCTGGGACGGGCTCGCCGCGGTCGAGCTGGAGGCCGAGGTTCCGGGCTACCTGGTCAGGGAGAGCAACACCCTGACCCTGGCCTCGACCCTGGCCGCCGGCGCCGAGTGGGGCGTGATCTGGGTCGACCGGGTCGAGCTCGGCTACCGCCGCCTGCTCGAGGCCCGCGGCGACCGTCTCGACCTGGTGGCCGAGCGCTCCGGCGCCGTCACCGCCACCGGCTTCTCGAGCCCCGACCTGGTCGCCCTCGACGTGACCGTGCCGTGGCGGCCGGCGGCCGTGAGCGGCGTCGCCACCAGCCGGCGGCGCGCCGACGGCACCTACCTCGCGTCGGTGGCGGTCGAGAGCGGTCACCGCTACCTGCTGGCGACGACCGCCGCCCTGCGGACCGCGGAGCTGGCCCCGTACCACTCGAGCGGCCTGCTGGACGGCGACCACGCCGCCGACTACCTGGTGATCGCGCCGCGCGCCCTGGTGGACGCGGCCGAGGACCTGGTGCGCCTGCGCCAGGGCCGGTTCTCCCCGCTGCTGGTGGCCGCCGAGGACGTCTACGACGAGCTCAGCGGCGGCCTGCCGACGCCGCAGGCGGTCAAGGACCTCCTCCTCCACGCCCACCGGCAGTGGGCGGTGGCGCCCACCCACGTCGTCCTCGTGGGCCGCGGCACCTTCGACCACAAGGACCGGCTCGGGCTCGGCGGCAGCCTCATCCCGGTGGCGATGGCGACCACCCCGGCGGGCCTGTTCGCGAGCGACGCGTCCCTCGGCGACCTCGACGACGACGGCGTGCCCGAGGTGGCGGTGGGCCGCATCCCGGTCACCGACGCCGACCAGCTGCGGGTCTACGTCGCCAAGCTCGCGGCGTACGAGCGAGCCGGGGGCGCGTGGCGCGACGCGGCCGTCCTGGTCGCCGACGACCCGGACCCGACGGCCGGCAACTTCCACGCCGCCAGCGAGCTCGTGGCCGCGGAGCTGCCGCCCGGTCTGAGCGTGACGCGGGTCTACCACCAGGCCGGGACCCCGGTCGAGCAGTCCCGGCTCGCCCTGCGCCAGGCCTGGGACCAGGGCGCGCTGCTGGTGGCCTACACCGGCCACGGCGCGGTGCCGCAGCTCGCCGACGAGGCGCTGCTCCACCTCGACGACGTGCCCGCTCTGGCCAACCAGGAGCGCCTCCCGGTCTTCCTGGCGACGACCTGCGCCGTGGGCAACGGCAGCTTCCCGGGCTACGACTCGCTGGTGGACGCGCTGGTCCGCCACGGCGGCGGCGGCGCGGTCGCCGCGGTCGCCCCGACCGGCCTGTCGCACCCCTACGAGGCGACCTTCCTCGGCCGGGCGCTGGTCGCCGAGCTGGCGGCGGCGCCCGCCGGCACCACCCTCGGCGACGTCGTCGTGCGGGGGCTGGCGCGCTTCGCGGCGGAGGGCGGCAGCCGGTCGATGGTCGAGATGTACCAGATCAGCGGCGACCCGGGCGTGGCCCCGGGTCGGTGAGAGGCCGGAGGGCACGAGGGAGGTCCATGGCAGACACCGTCCGTCGTCCAGACGACGTCGAAACCGGTCAGGAAGCGCGGCGGAGGGACTACTCCCCGCCCCGCGTCCTCATGCGCGAGAGCGTGGAGGCCATCGCCTCGACCTGCGTGCCGCCGACCGGGAAGACCGCTCGCACGGCGTGCAACCCCCAGTCGCTCAACTCCTGACAGCCCGCGGCGCGGGGGCCCGGATGCACTTCGGCGAGCGCTTTCTC
>CAYTJW010000910.1:0-2667 GCA_964438135.1 uncultured Thermoanaerobaculia bacterium | reverse complement strand
CGGCCGAGCCCACGCCGCCGCCCACCATCCCGCTGCCGACGCCGCAGCCGACGCCGGTCGTCCTCGCCCAGCCGGCCAGGCCGAAGGACGACGTGCTGTTCGCCTACCGCGTGCGCGGCGCGAGCAAGGCCGAGGGGCGGGCGGTCACCATCTGGCGCGAGCGCGGCGGCCCGCGGGCGCCGGCGCCGGTGCTGGTCTGCACCGACGGCCCGGCGTGCGAGTACCAGACCTCGCCCTCGCTGCCGCCGGGCAGCTACCGCTTCCGGGTCAGCTTCGCCCGCACCCGCGGCGAGGGCCGCTCGGCCGAGACCCTCTTCCGCCACGACGTGTTCCTCGACCTCGAGGCCGCCAGCGGCGCGGCCTACCTGCTCGAGGCCGAGTACGGCGGGGACGAGGCCGCCCGCTGCACCGCCCGGCTGGTGCCGGCGCAAGTGGCGGCGCCGCGCTGAACGGGGGGCCCCGGGCGGGCGGTCCCGGGTGGTACACTCGCCGCGGATGTCGCCGCGGATTCGGCCATGCCCCTGCTCCCCGCCCGCTGCCGCGGGCCGAGCGCATGAGCCGGCCGCCGGCTCCCACCGCACTCGCCACCTCGCCGCACCGCCGGGCCGTGTCGCCGCGGCGTTCGGCCTCCTCCTCGCGGTGCTCGGCCTCGCGCCCTGCCCTGCCGAGCCCCAGGAGCTCGGCCTGGAGGCGCCCGGCGCCGCGGTCGCCGGCGGCCCGCTCCACCTCGCGGTCAGCCTGGCCGGCGTGCCGGCCGGCTCCTCGCTGCCCGCCAGCCTCGAGCTCGACGGCGTGGTCGTGCACCGGCTCGAGCTCGCGGCCGGGGAGCAGGAGCTGCGCCTCGAGGCTCTCGCGCCCGGCGAGGGCCGTCACCGTCTCGCGCTGCGGGCCGGCGAGGTCACGGCCGAGGCCGGCCTGCTCGTCATCCCGGGCTGGCTCACGCTGCTGCCGCCGCTGATCGCCATCGGCCTCGCCCTGGCCTGCAAGGACGTGCTCCTGTCTCTCTCCGCCGGGGTCTTCGCCGGCGCCCTGATCCTCGCCGAGGGGCACCCCTTGACCGCCTTCGCGCGCTCGGTCGACGGCTTCGTCAAGCCGGCTCTGGCCGACCCCAGCCACGCCGCGATCGTCGTCTTCTCGCTCCTCCTCGGCGGCATGGTCGGGGTGATCAGCCGCAGCGGCGGCACCGCGGGGATCGTCGCCCGGCTCGCGCCCCTCGCCACCAACGCCCGGCGCGGCCAGGTCGCGACATGGCTGATGGGGGTGTTCATCTTCTTCGACGACTACGCCAACACCCTCATCGTCGGCTCGACCATGCGCCCGGTCACCGACCGGTTGCGGATCTCGCGCGAGAAGCTCGCCTACATCGTCGACTCGACCGCCGCGCCGGTGGCGAGCGTGGTCCCGATCTCGACCTGGGTCGGCTTCGAGGTCGGCCTGATCGCGGCCGCGCTCGCAGAGCTCGGGCTGCCGCACAACGCGTACGCGGTCTTCGTCGCCTCGATCCCGTACCGCTTCTACCCGATCCTGGCCCTCGTTCTCGGCTTCACGATCGCCTTCTCCTGCCGCGACCTCGGCCCGATGCTCAGGGCCGAGCTGCGCGCCAGCCGCTCCGGCAAGCTCCTGGCCGATGACGCCCAGCCCCTGGCCGACTACTCCTCGCGCGCCCTCGAGCCGCCCGCCGGCGCGCCCCTCCGCGCCCTCAACGCTCTCCTGCCGATCCTCACCGTCGTCGCGGTCACCCTGGCCGGGCTCTGGGCCAGCGGCCGGGCCGCGGTCGCGGCGAGCGGCGAGGCGCCGACCCTGCGCCACGTGCTGGCCTCCGCCGACCCCTTCGACACCCTGCTCTGGGCGAGCCTGTCCGGGGTCGCGGTGGCGATGCTCCTCGCCGTCGGCCAGCGCATCCTCTCCGTGCGCCAGTCGGTGGAGGCTCTCGTCGAGGGCTTCAAGTCGATGCTCCTCGCCATGGTCGTGCTCGTCCTGGCGTGGTCGATCGGGTCGGTGTGCAGCCAGCTCCACACCGCCGACTTCGTGGTCGGCCTGGCCACCGGCGCCCTGTCGCCGCACTGGTTCCCGGCGCTCGTGTTCGTCGCCGCGGCCGCGATCTCGTTCGCGACCGGCACCTCGTGGGGGACGATGGCCATCCTGATGCCGCTCGCGATCCCGGTCGCCCACGGCCTGTCCACCGGCGCCGGCCTGGCGGTCGACTCCGAGGCCTACGAGGTCCTGCTGCTGGGCGCCGTCTCGTCGGTCCTGGCCGGCAGCGTGTGGGGCGACCACTGCTCTCCGATCTCGGACACCACGGTGATGTCGAGCATGGCCTCGGGCTGCGACCACATCGCCCACGTCCGCACCCAGCTCCCCTACGCTTTCTGGGTCGGGGTGCTCGGCATGGCCCTCGGCGACATCCCGACCGCCTACGGGCTCAGCCCCTGGCTGTCGCTGCTCGCCGCCAGCGCGGTCGTCGTCGCCGTCGTCCTGTGGCGTGGCCGGCGCAGCGACTGGCAGCAGCCGGCGACGGTGCCCGAGGCGCCGCCCAGCGCCTGAGACCGGCCGCGACCGGCGCGCTCGGCGACGACCGCGCACCTCCCGCGCGGCCAGGACTCATCGGTGGAGCTCCCCCGCCGCCGCGGGTGCTAGACTGTGGCGCCGCCCGTCGTCGTGGGAGGA
>CAYTJW010000909.1:0-2669 GCA_964438135.1 uncultured Thermoanaerobaculia bacterium | reverse complement strand
CGGCGGCGCGGCCGGCCAGGTCGAGCGCATCCTGCTCGGCACGCTCGACGACTTTGGGTATGGCGAGGCGAAGCGAAGGGCCGAGGCGGTCAACGGCCGCATCGCGGCCGGCGACAACCCGGCCGACGACAAGCGCACCCTGCGGGCCGAGGCGACGCTCGGCGAGGCGTGGGCCGACTGGCTCGAGGCTCAGGAAGCCCGCGGCAAGCGGTCGCTCAAGTGGGACCGCTGGATCTGGGGCGCGCACCTTGAGCGGTGGGCCGGCCGGAAGCTGTCGGCGATCACCGCCGCCCACGTGGTGAAGTGGCACCGCGACATCACGACCGACTGCGGGCCGGTCGCGGCCAACCGGGCGGTAGCGCTGCTCTCTTCGATCTACGGCCGGGCGACCCGGACAACCGGCATTGCCAACCCGTGCCGCGCGGTCGAGCGCAACCCCGAGCCGCCCCGCGACCGGTACCTGTCCGAGCCGGAGCTGAAGCGGTTCGTGCTGGCGCTGGTCGGGTACCACAACCGGGATGCCGCGGAGCTGTTCATGCTGCTGCTGCTGCTCGGGGTGCGCCGGGGTGCGCTTCAGGCCGCGGCGTGGTCGGAGCTGGACCTTGACGCGGGGCTGTGGCGCTGCCCGGCCGAGAAGGCGAAGGCCAACCGGCCGCAGGTCGTGAGCCTGTCCGGGCCGGCGCTCGGCATCCTGCGGGCTCGCCGTACCCGGGTCGAGGGGGACGGGTGGGTGTTCCCCACGAAGGTGCCCGAGCCCTCGAAGACCGGCCACGTCGAGGACATCAGGAAGCCGTGGAAGGAAGCCGTGCGCAAGGCGGCCGAGCTGCCCGACCTGCGGCCGCATGACCTGCGCCGAACGCACGCAACATGGCTGCTCGAGGCGGGCGCGGACTCGGCGACCATCGCGGCCGCCCTCGGGCACGCGGACGGCACCGTGACCGGCCGGTATCGCAAAGTGACCGAGACCGTGGCCCGGGCCGCGGCCGACGCGGTGGCCGCCCGCATGCTCGCCGCCGCGGGCTTCAAGCCCGAGGACTTCGCCGACGGGGTGCCGCGACCGGCGGCGGTGGTGAGCCTCGCCGAGCACAGGAAGGCGGCCGAGGCGTGAGCCCCCCCAGGATGACCGACGCCGAGGTGGCGGAGTACGTTGAGCGCGTGCGGGAGCGGGAAGAGAAGCTCGAGCCCATGCGGAGGTGGGCGGAACTCCCCAAGCGGGTGGCGCACGCCGCCGATCTCGGGCTCGAGGTGCCCGACGGCTTCTTCCACATGCTGTACGTGTGGGAAGGCCCGTGGGATGAGACCGACGGTGCCTGGCATTGGGAGAAGGCCGAAGGCTCGGGCCGGGTAGTGATTGTGCGTCACCCGCCCCGGGTCAGGTTCCGCCTTGAGGTGGTGACGGCGTTCGATAAGCGGGGAGTGCGCCCCGAGGTGACCGCAGGGGACAACCCGGCCGCCCCCCCGGGGCTCGAGCACTTGCGGCGCGACGTGCGCCTGCTGCGGGTGCGAGTGTCTCTGCTCTCGAGGCCGGCGCTGTGCTGGACGTGGCAGGCCGGCCGCGTCGTGCTCGAGGGTGTGGAAGGCGCGAGCGGGAAGGCGGTCAAGGAAGCCCTGCCGGGGCTCGCGCTCCTGCGCCGCGTGGTGGCGAAGGCCGGCCCAGGCCGGCCCGCCGCCGCAACGGTCGCGCGGGCAGCGCTCGAGGATGCTGCCCAGGCCGCCGACCTTCGACGCTTGCACGCTGCCGGGCGAACGTGGAAGGAAGCCGCCGCCGAGGTAGGGGTATCGCTCGCCACGGCGAAGCGCCGACGCGAAGACTACCCGCCGTGACGGCTCAACAAACCCTGACCACCCTTTCCTGAGCCGCTAACATACTTGTTTGCAGTTGCTTAGTACTCACTGAGGATCTACCTTCGGTAGCAGAGGCCGCGCCCGGTTGCGGCCCACGAACGGAGGTAGCAGCCCATGACTGACCGACCCCTTGCCGACGTGGCGACCCTGCCCGACGACGCGCTGTTGACGACTCGGGAGGCCGCCGCCCTGCTCGGCTCGACCGAGCGCAGCATGGTGACCCGGCACTGCCGGGGCGAGGACCTGCCGCCCCGGGTGCGCGTGGGAAGCCGCGGCGTGCGCTACCGGCTCGGCGACGTGCGCGAGTGGGTGCGCTCCCACACCGACCCCGGCCGGCCGGCCGTCGCGGTGTGACCATGGCCGCCGTACACGCAACCACCCCGGGGCTGGCGGGCCGGGCCGGGGTGGCGGTGACCATGCGCCGGGGCTGGTCTCTCAACGCCATTCTACCGCTGGTCGAAGCCGTGGCGACCGGCGCTCGCTGGCGGTGGTTGCGGTGGCGGGCCGCTCGGCTCGCGCCTGCGGCTGGCGCGGCATGGGACGCCGCCCGATCGCTGCGGCTCGACCGCGCGACGGTACGGCTCGAGGCCCTCGACAGGCGGGCGACGGGATGAGCGCCGCGACCGAGCGCGTGCTCGAGGCCCTCGGGTCGGCCGGCTGCAAGCCCCGGCCGGCCGGCAAGGGGTGGGAGGCCCGGTGCCCGGCTCACGACGACAGGCGGGCGAGCCTGAGCGTAGGGGAGGGCCGGGAAGGAAGGGCGGTGGTCCGCTGCCACGCCGGCTGCGACACCGCGGCGGTGGTCGCGGCCCTCGGGCTCGAGCTGC
>CAYTJW010000908.1:0-2670 GCA_964438135.1 uncultured Thermoanaerobaculia bacterium | reverse complement strand
GCGCGCAGCGCCGGCCACATCCCGAACACCAGCCCGACCGCGGTGCAGAACAGGAGGCCGACGGCGGCCCAGCCGAGCGGCAGGTGGAGGTCGAAGTCGGCGAACAGGGTGGTGAGGTTGCCGAGGCCAACCCCGACCGCGACGCCGAGCGCGCCGCCGATGTTGCACAGCACCACCGCCTCGGCCAGGAACTGCAGCAGCACCGTCCGGCGCGAGGCGCCGAGGGCCTTGCGGATGCCGATCTCGCGGGTCCGCTCGGTGACCGCCACCAGCATGATGTTCATGATGCCGATGCCCGCCACCAGCAGGGCCACGGCGCCGAGCACGAAGGCCGCCGCCTTGAGGCCCCGGGTAGCCTGGTTGAAGGCCCGGATCTGGCTCGAGTTGGTGAAGAAGAAGAAGTTGTCCTCGTCGCCCGGCTCGAGCCCCCGCTCCGCCCGGAGGAGGGCGCGGGTCTCGGCGAGCGCGTCCTCGAGCAGCTCGGGCGAGCGGGCGCGGACGGTGATGTGCACCGTGCGCGGCTGGCCGTGGTCGTCGCGGCTGCCGTAGACCTGCTGGAAGACCGTGATCGGCATCAGCACGTAGCGGTCGAAGCCGCCGCCGAAGGCCGAGCTCTTGGTGGCGAAGACGCCCTGGACGACGTACTTGCGGCCGTCGACCTTGACCGTCTTGCCGATCGGGTCCTCGAACGGGAACAGCTCGTCGGCGACGGCCGGCCCGATCACCACCACCCGCCGCGCCACCTCCACGTCCTCGTCCGAGATGTTGCGGCCGAGGCGGACGAAGTGGGTGTTGTTCTCCGGGTACTCGGGGGTGCCGCCGCAGATCATGAGGTTGGGCTCGGTCCTCGCGCGGCCGTACGCGGCCACGCTCGAGTACCCCCACAGCTCGGCCCCGACCAGGTCGACGCTGGGCGCCCGCTCGCGCAGCATGCGGGCGTCGTCCAGGGTCAAAGGCGGCCAGGTGGCGACCTTGCGGAAGTCGTGGCGGCCCATGTCGAAGCCGCGCGGCGGGTGCTTCTGCACCTGGAAGGTGCGGTTGCCGAGCACCGACAGCTCCTTCTCCATGGTCCGCTGCACCACCGACACGCCGGTCATGATGGAGATGACCGCCGCCACCCCGGCGATGATGCCGACCAGGGTCAGGAACGAGCGCAGCTTGTGCGCCGACAGGGCGGCCAGGGCCATGCGCAGGGTGTCGACCGGGCTCATGCCCACCCCTCCCCTACTCGTACCGCAGCGCCTCGATCGGGTCGAGGCGCGCGGCGCGGAGCGCCGGCAGGAAGCCGGAGAGGACGCCGACCAGGGTCGACACCGCCAGCGCCACGGCCACGATCAGCGGCGAGACCGACGCCGGCATCAGCAGCCGGTCGATGGCGGCGGCCACGCCGTAGGACAGGCCGAGACCGATGCCGCCGCCGAGCAGGCAGATGGCGGACGACTCGAGCAGGAACTGGGTCAGGATCGCCCGCCGGGTGGCGCCGACCGCCTTGCGCACGCCGATCTCGCGCGTCCGCTCGGTCACCGACACGAGCATGATGTTCATCACCCCGATCCCGCCCACGAACAGCGACACGCCGGTCACCAGCAGCCCCACCAGGAGGACGACGCCCATGACGTTGTTGAACATCGCCACCAGCGAGTCCATCCGGTTGACGGCGAAGTCGTCCTCCTCGCCCGGCCTCAAGGCCCGCAGGCGGCGCATCTCCCCCACCACCTCGTACTCGAAGTCCTCGAGCGCCATCCCCGGGGGGGCCTTGACCGCGAAGTCGAAGTCGCGCGCGTCGTCGCCGAAGGCGCGCAGGAAGGTCGTCACCGGCACGTACACCTGGCTGTCGAAGTCCGGGCCGCCGAAGAAGCCGGCCGAGCCCTGCTCCTCCATCACCCCGACCACCCGGAGCTCGGTCCGGCCCACCTTGAGCCGGGTGTTGAGCGGGTCGCGGCGTTCGTAGAGCTGCTCCCACAGGGTGTGGCCGATGACGCACACCCGCTTCGCGTGCTGCACGTCGAAGGCGGTGAGGAAGCGCCCGGAGGCCGGCACCGCGCTCGACACCACCGCCTGCTGGTCGGTGGTGCCGATGACGTTGACGTCGTCCGCCTCCCGCGCCCCGGCCTTGACGCTGCGCTGGGTGCCCACGGTCGGGTTGACGGCGACGCCGGCGGGCAGCGCCTCGAGCAGGCGCTCGCTCTCCGCGAGCTCGAGGGCGGGCCGGTTGCGGAAGCGGAAGAACCCGCCGTTGAACATCCACGGCATGCGCGACACGTACAGGACGTCGGAGCCGAGCACGGCCACGCTCTCCTTGAAGCTGGTGGCGAGGCCGTTGGCGGCGGTCATGGTGGTGACGACGGCGACGATGCCGATGACGATGCCGAGGGTGGTGAGCACCGCCCGCACCGGGTTGGCCCGCAGCGCGGCCCCGGCCAGGCGGGCGGCCTCGACGGTCGCGAGCAGGGCGCTCACGCCGCCACCCTCTCCGGCCGGTCGCTCTCGACCAGCCCGTCGCGCACCCGGATCACGCGCAGGGCATGGCGGGCGATGTCGTTCTCGTGGGTGACGAGGACGATGGTCCGGCCCTGCCCGTGCAACCGGTCGAACAGGGCCATGATCTCCTCGCCGGTGGCCGTGTCCAGGTTGCCGGTCGGCTCGTCGGCGAGCACGATCGACGGGTCG
>CAYTJW010000907.1:0-2677 GCA_964438135.1 uncultured Thermoanaerobaculia bacterium | reverse complement strand
CTGAAGCGCGACTCGCTGACGCCCAAAGGCGTAGGCGCGACGGTGGCCGCGGGGAGCGGCACCGGAACCGGCGTGAGCAGGGTCTGGGCCGCGCCGACGGTGGCGCCGGGGGACAGCGCCGCCAGGGCGCGGGCCCGGCGGGCGAAGGTGACGGCGTCCGGCACCCGCGCCGCCGGCTCCTTGGCCAGGCAGTCGCGCAGGAAGGCGGCGGCCCCGTCGCCGAGCAGGCGCAGGGTGGCGTCGTCGGTGAGGGGGTCGTGGTGCAGGATCTGGTAGACCAGGGTGGTGATGGTGTCGGCCGGGAACGGCCGCCGGCGCAGCAGCAGCTCGTAGAGCACGACACCGAGCGAGAACAGGTCGGCGCGGGCCGAGACCTCGACCCCCTTGACCTGCTCCGGCGCCATGTACGACGGCGAGCCGACCGTGGCCCCGGTGCGGGTCAGCTCGGTCGAGTCCCCGACCATCTTGGCGACGCCGAAGTCGGTCACCTTGACCCGGCCGTCGCGGGTGAGGAGGATGTTGGCCGGCTTGACGTCGCGGTGGACCACGCCCAGCGCGTGCGCCGCGCCGAGCGCGTCGGCGACGTCCGCCGCCAGGCTCAGGGCGCCCGGCCGGTCGAGGAACAGGCCGCGGTCGAGCCGGTCCTTGAGCGACTCCCCCTCGACCAGCTCCATCACCAGGTAGAGCAGGCCGCCGTCGGCGCCGGCGTCGTGGACCGTGACCACCCCGGGGTGGCCGACGCGGGCCGCCAGCCGCGCCTCGCGCAGGAAGCGCGCGGTCAGCTCCTCGTCCACCGCCCGACCGCCGGCCGGGGCGATGACCTTGACCGCCACGTCGCGGCCGAGGGTCGGGTCCGTCGCCCTGAGCACGGCGCCCATGCCGCCGCGGCCGATCTCGCCGCGGATGCGGTAGCGGCCGACCTGCTCCGGGTGGCTCATGGCTTCAGGGTAGCACCGCTCGCGGCCGGGTCGGCCGCTCCCCGCCGCGCCGCTCGTCGCGCTTGATCTTCTCCCACAGCGCCTCCATCGCGGCGTGGCGGTACATGTCGGACAGGGTCGGGTAGTTGTAGAGGGTCTCGGCGATCTGCATCGCGGTCGCGCGCGAGTGGAGGAACGCCTGGCCGACGTGGACCAGCTCCGAGGCGCCGCTGCCGACCACGTGGACGCCGACCAGGGTCATCCCCTCGACCTCGAACAGGAGCTTGAGGAGGCCGCCGGTGTCGCCCAGGATCTGCCCGCGCGGGTTGAAGGCGTACAGCCCGCGGCCGACCACGTACTCCACCCCCCGGGCCGCGAGGCCCTCCTCGTTGTCGCCGATGTAGCTCACCTCGGGGATGGTGTAGATGGCGAACGGCAGGACCTCGGTGTGGAGCATCGGCCCGGACAGGGACAGGGCGTGGCGGATGGCCTGTCGCCCCTGCTCCATGGAGGTCGAGGCCAGCGCGGGGTAGCCGATCACGTCGCCGACCGCGTAGATGTGCGGCTGGGCGGTCTGGTAGACGCGGTTGACCTCGACCAGGCCGCGCTGGTTGGGACCGATCCCGAGCTCCTCCAGCCCCAGCCCGCGGCTGTTGCCGTCGCGGCCGACGCAGTAGAGCAGGACGTCGGCCTCGAGGTGGTTGCCGCCCGCGGTCCGACAGCGCACCCGGAGCGGGTCGCCGGGGAGCCGCTCGACGGCCTCGTGGCGGTCGTCGTGCAGGACGACGATGCCGAGGCTGCGCAGCTCCTGCTCGAGGCGCTCGGCGATCTCCCGGTCGAGGTACGGCAGCAGCCGGTCGCGGGTGTCGACCAGGGTGACCTCGAGCCCCAGGGCGGCGAACATGGAGGCGTACTCCACGCCGATGACGCCCGCGCCGAGCACCAGCATCGAGCGCGGCATGCGCGGCAGCTCGAGGATGGTGTCGCTGTCGAACACGCACTCGCCGTCGAAGGGCACGTCGGGCGGCCGGCTCGGCGAGCTGCCGGTGGCGATGACGATGGTCGAGCCGCGCAGCACGACCCGGGTCTGGCCGCTCTTGCCGGTCACCGCCACCCGGTGCCCGTCGACCAGGTGGCCGCGGCCCTTGAAGACCTGGACCCGGTAGCGACCGAGCGCCCCCGTGAGCAGCTCGAGCTCGCGCTGCACCACCTGTTGCTCGCGGTACATGAAGTCGGCGACGGTGATCTCGTCGGCGATCTCGGTGCGGATGCCGTGCAGGTGGAGGCGGGTCAGGCCGTAGACGAAGAGGGCGCTCTCGCGCAGGGTCTTCGACGGGATCGTGCCCCAGTTGATGCGCGCGCCGCCGACCACGTGCGCCCTCTCGACCACCGCCACCGAGGCGCCGGCGCGGGCGGCGTGGATCGCCGCCCGCTCGCCCCCCGGGCCGCAGCCGATCACGACCACGTCGAAGTCGGCGGCCACGGCCCCTCCCCCCTCACCCGCCCAGGGCGACCAGCGCGAACACCTTGGCGTCGCCGAGGATGTTGGAGATGCGGGCGTTCTCGTCCGGCCCGTGCATGGTCTCGTCCATCCGCGACCAGACCACGCAGGGCAGGCCGCGGTGGCGCAGGTGGGCGGCGACCGTGCCGCCGCCGATGCCGACCGGGCGGGCCTCGACGCCGTACACCTCGCCCACCGCCCGCGCCAGCATGCCCACCACCGGCGCGCCGGCCGGCGTGGCCGGGGCCGCCTCGGCCCG
>CAYTJW010000906.1:0-2677 GCA_964438135.1 uncultured Thermoanaerobaculia bacterium | reverse complement strand
GCGGGCTCACTCCGGGACGTCCAGCGGCAGGACGAGGCGGACCTCGGTCCCCTCGCCCGGGCGCGAGTCGACGGCCAGGCTGCCGCCGAGGGCGGCGGCGAGCTTGCTGGCGACCGCCAGGCCGAGGCCCGGCCGGCCGCGGTGCTGGGGGAAGAAGGGCAGGGTGACGCGGTCGCGCAGGTCGTCGGGGATGCCCTCGCCGTGGTCGCGCACGACCAGGGTGGCGCGGCCGTCGACCGGGGGGGCGACCACGACCTCGACCCGGTGCGGGGGCTCGGTGTGCTGGACCGCGTTGTCGAGCAGGCGCTCGAGGATGGTGCGCACGGCGCCGGCGTCGGTGCGGGCCGGCAGCGAGAGGACGGCGGGCTGCACGGAGACCTCGGCCGGCTCCTGCCGCTCGCCCCGGCAGTATGCCGCGGCCACCGCCGCGACCAGCTGGACGAGCTCGACCGGCGCCCGGCTGACCCGGGTCGGTCGCCCGTAGAGCAGCATCTCGTTGACCGTCTCCTCGAGCCGGCGCAGCTGGCGCTGTAGGGTCGCGACCGGTCGCTGCGCGTCCGGCTGCTGGCCCAGGCGCAGCATCAGAGCTTCGATCTGCACCTGGGCGGCGAAGATCGGGTTGCGCAGGGCGTGCGCGACCTGGTTGACCAACCACTCGGTGTCGACCGGGATCGACGGGCGGCCCTCCCTCATCCGGCTCGCTCCCCGCCCGCCGTCACAGCTCCGGCTTGCTGACGGTGGTCGCCGCCAGCGCCCGGGTCCTGGCCCAGGAGCGGATCGTCTTGAGCTGCTCCTCCATGGTCCTCGACAGCGGGATCACCTTGCCGAAGGCGGACAGCAGGTCGTTCTGACCGACGGCGGTGCCGCGGGCGTGGGCGGTGATGCGGGCGTTGGTGACCGCCTGCTCGATCTCCGCCCCGTTCCAGCCCCGGGTGGCCGAGGAGAGGAGGATCATGTCGTACTGGCCCGGGCTGATGCCGTGCCGCCGCATGTGGATGCTCAGGATCTCCTTGCGCTCCTCCTCGTTCGGCAGGTCGACGAAGAAGACCTGGTCGAAGCGGCCCTTGCGGATGATCTCGGCCGGCAGCAGGTTGATGCGGTTGGCCGTGGCGGCGACGAAGACCTCGGCCCGGTGCTCCTGCATCCAGGTCAGGAAGGTCGAGAAGATCCGGGTCAGGGCACCGGTCTGGCCCTCGTGGTAGCCGGCGACGCCCATCTCGATCTCGTCGATCCACAGCACCGCCGGGGCGACCGACTCGACCGCCTCCAGGGCGCGGTGGAAGACCCACTCCGCCGAGCCCTGGACGCCGGCGAAGACCAGGTTCATGTCGAGGCGGAACAGCGGCAGCTGCCACTCCCGGGCGATGACCTTGACCGCCAGGCTCTTGCCGCAGCCGGAGATGCCCATCAGCAGCACCCCCTTGGGCACCGGCATGCCGGTCTTGCGCGCCTCGGGCTGGAACAGGCTGCGCCGCTCCGCCACCCAGCCCTTGAGGACGTCGAGGCCGCCGAGCTCGGCCAGCTTCTCGTCCGGCGGCACGAACTCGAGGATGCCCTCCTTGCGGGTGATCTGCTCCTTCTCCGCCAGCACCTCGTGGAAGAAGGCGTCGTCGAGCTCGGGGTAGCGCGGCAGCAGCCGCCGGAGGAGGTGCTCGACCTCGATCAGGCTCATGCCGCGCAGGGCCGACACCAGTCGCTCGACCACCGCCGGCTCGGCTCGGTGGCGGGTGAGGAGCCCCCCGACCACCCCCTGCACCTCGCCCTCGTCCGGGAACAGGGAGATGACGACGTAGGTCAGCGGCCGCAGCGGCTCGGGCAGGTCGCCGGCCTGGCGGAGCAGGAACAGGAAGCGGCCGCTCGAGCGGATGCGCACGGCGGTGTCGCGCAGCCGCCGCAGCAGCTTGCGGTCGTCGAGGAACTCGCCGAGGTCCTTGAACAGGTAGAGGCCGCGCGGCGCGTCGCCGCCCACCCAGGCCAGGGCGGCGAGCGGGTCGGTCAGGACCGGGCCGGAGCCGTCGACGAAGCCGTCGACGCAGTTCCACACCCCCACCGGCAGTGGGTCGGGCCTGGCGCCGGCGGCGAAGTGCTTGAGGAGGCGCTCCATGCGCTCCTCCTCGGGGCTCACCAGCATGGTGATCGGGTAGGCCGACGCGAGGGCCGAGCGGAGCTGGTCGAGGGTCGTCCGCATGACGGCGGCCATTGTATCCCTTCCCCCCGTACCCGTATCCGTGCCCGAACCCGACCGATCGGTCGGCCGGAGGAGCGACTCGAGCCGCGGGCTTGAGGGGCATCGGGCACGGGAGCGGGCGAGGGTACGGGCACTGGCGAGAAGGCGTGAGGTGCCGGGACGGCGCGGGGGCGCGCTATACTCCCCTCCGTGGAGCAGCAGCTCGCCGACCTCCTGGCCTGGCTCGAGCCGCGGGCGGTGGTGCTGGCGCTGGCCCTGCCGCCGCTGATCCGCCTCGTCGGTCACTGGCTGCCCGAGGAGCTGTTCATGGTCGGCGTCGGCGTGCTGGCGGCCCGCAGCGGCTCGCCGGCGGCGGCCGCCGCCCTGCTCGGGGCGGTCCTCGCCAGCCACCTCCTGACCGACCAGGCGGTGTACGGCGCCGGCGTGTGGCTGCGGCGCCGGCTGCACCGGTACCCCCGCCTGGCCGAGCGCCTGGGGAGGGTCACCGGC
>CAYTJW010000905.1:0-2681 GCA_964438135.1 uncultured Thermoanaerobaculia bacterium | reverse complement strand
GGGCTGCCGTCCGCCCGCACGCCGCCCGGGGCGCTGGGCTCCCTCGGGTCTCTCACCGCCTGCCACCCCCCTCGCACCGCCGGCCGCGCCGCCGCTCAACGCCTGGCGCGACCCAGCCCGGCAGCGGTCCCCACCGCGCCCCTGCCCGCCGGCGGCGGCGGCAGAGACCGCTGGCAACAACGAACGGGGGCGCCAACCGGCGCCCCCGCACGGGTTTCGGAACAGGCTGTCGAGGCTACGGGGCCAGGGTCCGGAACGACGCGAACTCGTCGAAGTGGTAGACGTCGCTCTCGCCGGCGCCAAAGGAGTTGGTGGCCGGCACGCCGAGGCGCACCGTGTCGATGCGGGTGAGGTTGTTGGTGGAGCCGATCACCCGGTAGGCCGGGTCGCCGTGCGCCGGGCAGGCGGCGCTGGGGTCGACCAGGGCGATGCCGAGGCCGCCGGTGCCGCCCGAACCGGTCCACCACTCGCCGCAGATGCGCACCGGAGTGCCCTGGGTGAACAGGATCGACTGGTTGCTGGCCTCACCGCACTGGTTGCCGCGGACGTAGCCCTGGATGAACGGCACGTTGCCGCTGCCGCCCTTCATGTACAGCCACACCTGCACGGTGCCGATCGTGGCCGCGGGGTCGGTCGGGCACAGGCCGGAGGGCGCGCCGGGGAAGGGGTTGCGGCCGATCGCCCGGAACAGCGACTGGCGGTAGTTCCAGGTCGAGCCGCTGTGCGAGGCCAGGTTGAACAGGTAGGTGAACCGGTAGATCGTCTCCGACGCCGGGGTGTTGTCCTGGACGTACGCCGTGTCGCTGTTGGTGTGAATGATCTCGAGGCCGTAGGTGGTGCCACCCATGGCCGCCGTCGGGGTCACGGCGAGCGTGTCCGCCGAGGCGATCCCGGCCAGTCCGATCACGAGCCCGATCACGAGAACCGCTGTCTTCCTCATACTTCCCTCCGATGCTCCTTTCCCGATCCCCTCCGCCGCGGCTTCCTAGAGCCCGACGGTGTTGCTCCAGGCGGAGGTGTCCCTCCGCTCGAAGTTATCAAAGAACAGCACGTCATTGCAAGTGGTGTTGACCATCACCACCAGGTCGCGGACCTGGTCCACCCCGCCGTTCGACTCCTTGTACGCGGGGTTGCCGCAGATGTCCGCGAAGGACAGGGCGAACGGCACCGGCTCGTCCTCCCGCCGCAGGTGGAGCGAGGTCATCCCGGCGGCCGCGCCGACGAAGCGCATCCGGAAGGCCCAGTCCGTCGTCGCCAGCTTCTGCATGGCGCACGGGTTGGCGAGGGTGCCGGTGTCCGGGTCGGCGTTCGGCGTCCAGTCGCCCGCCAGCGCCCAGCCGACCCGGCCCGCGGCCACGTTCTGGGTCTGCACCAACCCGTCGACCGCCGCGTGGCTCGTGCTCGGGTTGTTCTCCACGGCCGAGAACGTCAGGCGGGCGGGGTCGAAAGCGACGTCGACCACCGCCGTCGCCAGGTTGGCCGAGCCGCCTGCCGCCGAGCCGCACGCCAGGGTGCAGGTCTGGGAGGCGGTGCCCGGCCGAACCAGCACATTCGCCCAGAAGGTCGAGCCGGTGGTGACGCACACCCGGTTCGTGCCATCGCCGGGGTTGTAGATCTCGACGTCGATGCCCGGCGCGGTCGTGGTCTGCGCCAGAGCGACGCCGCCGCTGGCCAGCACGATCGCCAGGGCGAGCAGGGGGAGACGGCGCATGGTGGGGACCTCCAGTCGGTGCCGCGGCTCAGGTCGAACAGGGCCTGCGGCCAACACGCTCCGGTTCGTGCCGTTGGCCTCTGGCCAGGAGCCCGAACACGCCAGCGAGTGGACGCCGTGATGCCTCATTCAAACCCAAGGACGCGCGGCCCGGCCGGAGGTAACGCCCGGCCCCGACCGGCCCGTCACCGACTGCCGTCCTCGCCCTCCGGCGGCCGCCGGCGCGCCCGCTCGACCACGGCGCTCGCGACCAGGTAGAGGCCGATCAGGACCGGCACCACCGGCCACCAGTCGCGCAGCCAGTCGAGGTCGACCGGCAGGAGGTTCTTGAGCAGCAGGATCAGCCCGACCACCGTCAGGAACACGCCGAACGACAGGTTGGCGCGGTCGCCCGCGGCCGTCGGCACCGTGCCGCCGAGCACCTCCAGGTTGCTGACCTGCGCCTGGCGGTAGGAGTCGAAGATGCCGAAGAACCACAGGAACAGGGCGAAGAAGACGTTGACCGGCAACGGCACCACGACCAGGACGGCGACCAGGCCGATGACCACCATCGCCGCGCGCTGGTAGGCGCCGGCGTAGAGGTGGCCGAGGCCCGGCACCACGGACAGGAAGGCCGCCAGGGCCGGGAAGCGGGTCAGGGCCGGCACGGGCGGGCGCGGGACGGCGCCTGGTGGCGGCAGCGGCGGGGCGGCGCCTGGCGGCGGCAGCGGCGGGACGTCGGCGGCGACAGCTTCGGGCAGCCCATCGGTCTCGAGCGGGGTGGTCATCTCCGAGCTCCTTCCTGATCGTTGCGATCGCGGTCCGCGGCGATGGCGCGCTGGACCACGCCCAGCTGGCGCGAGCCCCACTGCCAGGCCCGCCACAGCATGACTCGCAGCTCGCCGCGGCCGTCCAGGGCCGCCCGGCCGAGGCCAGCCCTGACGGTCGTGGTCAGCCCCTGCACGGCCTGCTCGTGCCGCGCCAGGGTGAC
>CAYTJW010000904.1:0-2691 GCA_964438135.1 uncultured Thermoanaerobaculia bacterium | reverse complement strand
AGCGGCGAGGTGCCGCCGGAATGGGACGACAAGGCCGCGGTGCTCAAGTCCCGGGGCGACCTCGAGGCCGCCGAGCTGCTCATCCGCCGCGGGCTCGAGCTCGCCCGGCGGCTGGCCCCGGGCGGCCTCGACGAGGCGCGGCAGCTCAACAACCTCGGCGCCATGGCCGCCGACCGCGGCGACTGGGACGAGGCGGAGCGCTCCTACCTGCAGGCGCTCGAGATCAGGGAGCGCCTCGCCCCGGACAGCCTGGACGTGGCGGCGACGCTCGACAACCTCGCCACTGCGACCACCAACCGCGGCGACCTGGGTGCGGCCGAGGACCTGAGCCGCCGCGCCCTCGAAATCCGGGAGCGTCGCGCCCCGGACAGCCTCCTCGTCGCCGACAGCCTGGTCACCCTGGCGGCAGTCCTCGAGCAACGGCGCGACCTCGACGCGGCGGAAGCCCTCTACCGCCGCGCCCTCGCCATCGCCGAGCGCCTCGCCCCGGGCGGCCTGTACGAGGCGGCGAGCCTCTTCAACCTCGCCGTGGTCGCCTTCGAGCGCGGCGACCTCGCGACCGCCGAGGGCCTCCAGCGGCGCGCCCTGGAGCTGTTCCAACGCCTCTCGCCCGGCGGCACCCACGAGGCGATGTCGCTGCGCGAGGTCGGCCGGGTCTGCCGCGCCGCCGGTCGCCGGGCCGAGGCCGTCGACGCGTTGCGCCGGGCGGTGGCCGCGCTCGAGGCCCAGCAGCTCCGGCTCGGCGGCACGCCCGAGCGGCTCGGCACGTTCCGCGCCGAGCACCTCCAGATCTACCGGGACCTGGTCGACCTGCTGCTCGAGGACGGCCGCCCCGAGGAGGCGTTCGCCGTGGTCGAGAGCGCGCGGGCGCGGGCGATGCTGGCGCTGCTCGCGGAGCGGGACCTCGACACCCACGACCTGCCGCCCGAGCTGGAGCGAGAGCGCCGCGCCGCCAACGCCGACCACGACCGGGTCCTGGCCGCCCTGGGGCGGCTGGGCGGGGCGGACGACGGGGAGCGAGAGCGGCTCGTGGCCGAGCTGGCCGCCGTCGAGGCGCGGCAGGACGAGATCCGCGCCCGGGTGCGGGCGGCCTCGCCGCGCCTGGCCGAGCTCCGCTACCCGGAGCCGGTCGACCTCGCCGGCGCCCGGGCCAGCCTCGACCCGGGCACGGTGCTGCTCGCCTACAGCGTCGGCGCCGGCGAGAGCCGTGTCTTCGTCGTCGCCCGCGACCGGCCGCTCGCGGTCGCGACCGTGCCGGTCGGCGAGGCGGAGCTGGGCCTGAAGGTCCGCCGCTTCCGCAACGCCATCGCCAGCGCCGACGCCGGCCCGGCCGAGGAGGCGGCCGCGCGGGAGCGGGGTCGACGCCTCTACGAGCTGCTGCTGGCCCCGGCCGGGGAGGCGATGGCGCAGGCCGAGCGGCTGGTCGTGGCCCCCGACGGCCCGCTCCACCTGCTGCCCTTCGCCGCCCTGGTCGAGCCGGAGGCGGCAGGGGGTCGTTACCTGGTCGAAGGCCGGCCGCTGTCCGTGGTCCCCTCGGCCACGGTCCTGGGACAGCTCCGGGCGCGGCCGCGGCCGGAGCGGCCGCTCACGCTCGCCGCCTTCGGCGACCCCCGCTACCCAGCGGCGAGCAGCGAGCGGCGCGAGGCGAGAGGCGGCCTCGACCTCGCCCCGCTGCCGGCCACGCGGACCGAGGTGGAGGCCATCGGCGACCTGGTCGGCGACCGCGCCACGCTGTGGCTGGGCGAGGAGGCGACCGAGGAGCGGGTCAAGGCGGTCAGCGCCGGGGTGAGGGTGCTCCACATCGCCGCCCACGCCCTGGTGGACGAGCGGCGGCCGCTGTCCTCGGCGCTGGCGCTCGCCATCCCGGAGCCGCCCGCCGAGGGTCGGGACAACGGCCTGCTGCAGGCCTGGGAGGTCCTCGAGCAGGTCCGCCTCGACGCCGACCTGGTGACCCTGTCGGCGTGCGAGACGGCGCTCGGCCGGGAGCAGCAGGGGGAGGGCATCCTCGGCCTCACCCGTGCCTTCCAGTACGCCGGGGCTCGCGCCGTGCTCGCCTCCCTGTGGTCGGTGGCGGACGAGAGCACGGCCGGGCTGATGCGCCTGTTCTACGCCGGGCTCGAGGCGGGCCTCGCCACGGACGAGGCGCTGCGCCTTGCCCAGGTCGCGTTCATCCGCGGCGAGGGCGGGCCGGACGCGGCAGGAAGTGGCGGCGACCCCGCCCACCCGTTCCGCTGGGCGGCCTTCGAGCTGTGCGGGGACTGGAGGTGAGACGGTGGTCCGGCGTTCGCTGGTGATGGCGACCTGCGGTGCGGTCCTGGCCGGGTGTGCGTCGACGACGCACCGCGGCGCCACCCAGGCAGGGCTCGTGGTGACGGCGGCCAGGGCCGACGGCCTGGCGGCCAGGGCCGGAGTCGAGGTCGGCGACGTCCTCCTGTCCTGGAGCCGGGGCGGGGAGAGCGGTGTCCTCGTGTCGCCCTACGACTACGAGCAGATGCGGGTCGAGCAGTCCCCGCGCGGGGTGGTGACGGTGACCGGGAGGCGTGGCGAGGCGCCCGCGTCGTTCGCGATCGGCGAGGGCGACTGGTCCCTCGGCCTGGTGCCGGCCCTCGCCTCCGAGGCGCTCGCGGAGCTGACCGCGGCCCGCCAGGCCGGCGGCGCGGAGGGGGCGGCGCGACTCGAGGCCCTGGCCTC
>CAYTJW010000903.1:0-2692 GCA_964438135.1 uncultured Thermoanaerobaculia bacterium | reverse complement strand
GGACCCGCCGCCGCCGGCTGCAGCACCAGCCCCACTGCCGCCGTGCCCGCCGACGCCGCCGACCACGGCGGGGCCGACCGTGACTCCCCTGGTCTCCGGTTCGAGCCCGCCCGCCACCCACCCCGGGCTGCCCTGCTACCTCGAGCTGTCCGACGGCTCCCACCACAAGTTCTGGCGGGTCGACGTTCAGGGCTCCACCTACGTGGTCACCTTCGGCCGCATCGGCACCCGCGGCCAGACCCAGGTCAAGAGCTTCGCCACGGTCGAGGAGGCCGTCGCCGAGGCCCACCGCATGGCCGCCTCCAAGCGCCGCAAGGGCTACCGCGAGCCCGGCGCGTGAACCCGCCCGGTCACGCGTCGGGCGGGCCTCACGGCACCGTCGACGACCACGCCGCGACCCCGCCGCTCTCGAACCCGTCGGCGAACAGGTCGACGTTGGCGGCGGTGAAGAGGTCGTCGTCGGTGCCGTATTGGTCGCCGACGTACGAGGTCGACTCCCACACCACGACCCAGGTCGTGGAGGCGTCGCTCGCCAGGGCGACGCTGGTGTCCTCGCGCTCGTCCCCGGCGCCGGTGTTGTTGAGCAGGGCCGGCCAGCTCCAGGTCGCACCGCCGTCGGCGGAGGTGGCGAAGAGCAGGTCGTAGTCGGTCCCGACCGTGCCGCCCAGGCTGTCGGTCGACTCCCAGGCGGCCAGCCACAGGCCGCGGCCGTCGCTCACGGTGCGGGCAAAGAAGTCGTCGCCGGCGTCGACGGCGGCGTTGGCGTTGAGCACGGTCGTCGGCGACCAGGTCCCGCCGTGGTCCGTGGAACGGGCCAGGAACACCTCGTTGTCGCCGCCGGTCGAGCCGCCCAGGTCGTGCAGCGAGTGCCAGGTCGCGAGGAAGGTCCCGTAGCCGTCGGTCGCCACCCGGGCCACCATGTCCGCCGCCGCGTCGCCCGCCGCGTAGTCGTTGAGGATCGCCGGCGCGCCCCAGGTCGCGCCGCCGTCGCTCGACCGGGCGAAGGCGACGTCGAAGTCGGTGCCGACGTTGCCGCCGATGTCGGTGCGAGTGTGCCAGACGGCCACCCACTGGCCCGCGCCGTCGCCCCTGACCGTCGGGTCGTAGTCGTCGAGGTCGCCCGCGGCGTTGGCGTTCAGCACCGCGACCGGGCTCCAGGTCGCGCCGTTGTCGGTCGACCGCGCCAGGAGCACGTCGCTGTCGTCGCCGATGGTGCCGCCGAGGTTCTCCTCCGACTCCCAGACGGCCACCCACAGCCCGAGGCCGTCGGTCGCGAGGTCGCCCAGGTAGTCGCTGTCCGAGTCGGTGGCGGCGTTGCTGTTGACCACCGTCGGCCAGCTCCAGGTGGCGCCGCTGTCGGTCGAGGACGCCGCGAGGAGGTCGCGGTCCGCGCCGAGGGTGCCGCCGAAGGTGTCGTTCGACTGCCACGCCGCCAGCCAGTGGCACCAGCCATCGGTGGCCAGGGCCACCGAGCCGTCGTCGCCGCTGTCGAAGGCCGCGTTGCCGTTCAGCGGCGCCGGGCTGGTCCAGGTGCGACCGCGGTCGGTCGAGCGGCTGACGAGGATGTCGCGGTCGGTGCCGATGGTGCCGCCGAGGTCGTCGTCGGAGCTCCACACCGCCACCCAGCGGCCCTGGCCGTCGGTGGCGACGACCGGGTTCCAGTCGTCCCCCGCGTCGACGGCAGCGTTGTCGTTGAGCACCGCGGCGGGGCCGAAGAGCACCTCGGCCGCGCCCCGTGCCGGCGCGAGAACGGCCCCGACCAGCACCGCCGCTGCTGCCAGACCCGTCCAACGTCCCATCGCCACCTCCCCGCCGCCGGCGTCTCTCCCGCCATGATACCGACGATCACGCGCCCCGACCCGTACAATGAGGAGCGGGTGGTCGCCCCGCGGCGGCCGGGCAGGAGCATGTACCTCGACTTCTACGGCCTGCGCGAGGCGCCGTTCAGCATCACGCCGGACCCTCGCTACCTGTACTTCTCGCGCGGCCACCGCGAGGCGTACGAGCACGTCCTCTACGGCGTCACCCAGCGCAAGGGCTTCGTCCAGCTCACCGGCGAGGTCGGGGCCGGCAAGAGCACCCTCTGCCGGGCGGTCCTGGCCGCGCTCGGCCCCGCCTACGCCACCGCCCTGGTCCTCAACCCGGTCATGACCGGCATCCAGCTGCTGCGCGCCGTCCTCCGCGAGCTCGACCTCCCCGACCGCGGCAACGACCGCTCCCGCCTGGTCGAGCGCCTCAACGCCTTCCTCCTCGAGCGGGCGGCATCGGGCCAGGATGCGGTGCTGGTGGTCGACGAGGCGCAGGACATGCCGGCCGAGCTGCTGGAGGAGGTGCGGCTGCTGTCCAACCTCGAGACCGACGACCGCAAGCTGCTGCAGATCGTCCTCGTCGGCCAGCCGGAGCTGCGCGCCACCCTCGACGCCCCCGCCCTGCGCCAGCTCCGGCAGCGGATCACGGTCCGCTACCACCTGCGGCCGCTGGAGCGGGACGAGGTCGAGGGCTACATCCTCCACCGTCTCACCGTGGCGGGCGGCAACGGCCGGCCGACCTTCAGCCAGACCGCGCTCCGCTCGGTGTTCCGCTACTCCGGCGGCGTGCCGCGCCTCGTCAACGCGGCCTGCGACACCGCCCTGCTGTGCGGCTGGGTCGAGGGCTCGGACCCGAAGCTCAAGGAGGAGTTCGTGGTCATCAG
>CAYTJW010000902.1:0-2692 GCA_964438135.1 uncultured Thermoanaerobaculia bacterium | reverse complement strand
CGACCCGCACCGAGGTGGAGCAGATCGGCGCCATCTTCGGCCGGGACGCCCGCCTGTTCCTCGGCGCCGACGCCACCGAGGAGCGCGCCACGGAGCTCTCCGGGCGCCTCGGCGTGGTGCACTTCGCGACCCACGGCTTCGTCGACGAGCGGCGGCCGCTGTCCTCGGCCATCGTCCTGACCATCCCCCGAGCGCCCGCGGCCGGCGGGCCGAACGGCCTGCTCGAGGCCTGGGAGGTGCTCGAGCGCGTCCGCTTCGACGCCGACCTGGTGACCCTCTCCGCCTGCCAGACCGGGCTCGGTCGCGTCGTCGCCGGCGAGGGCATCGTCGGCCTCACCCGCGCCTTCCAGTACGCCGGCGCGCACAGCGTCCTCGCCTCGCTGTGGGGGGTGGCCGACGCCTCCACCGCCGAGCTCATGCGGCGCTTCTACCTCGGCCTGCGCGCGGGCCTGCCCAAGGACGAGGCGCTGCGCGCGGCCCAGCTCGCGTTCGTCCGCGGCGAGGCCGGCGCGGGCGAGGACGGGAGCGACCTCGCCCACCCCTTCCACTGGGCCGCGTTCCAGCTCTTCGGCGACTGGCGGTAGCCGGGGCGCCCCGGCGGGGGTCACCCGCCCGATCGCACCGGCACGGCCAGGGAGCGGACGGCGTCGGTCAGGCGCAGCACCCGCTCGACCGTGATGCCGGTCGCGGCCAGGCGCTCGCGGCAGGCCGGGCACAGGTCGCCCGCCTGCAGCTTGACCTCGATGTCCTCGCGGTGGCCGCAGAAGTCGAACAGGCAGCCCCTGGTCTCGCCGTGCATGAGCTGCTCCGGAGCGTAGGCGGGGCTGGCCGCGCGCAGGCCGTGCAGGACCACCTCGTAGGCGACGAAGGCGGCACCCGCGACCCGGACCTGACCGCGCCAGCCGGCCAGGGACACGATCGCGGTGCGGGTCTCCTCGTGCCAGTGCGAGAACCAGCCGTCGTCCAGGCGCGACCGGCCGAACAGCAGGCGCACCGCGGCGCGCGGCCACAGGCGGCGGGCGGCGGCCGCGAGCACACCCTCCACCGTCGGGTCGAGCGTGTCCCGGCGGAGCGACGGCCGGCGGTCGAGCTCGGCCGCCAGGCGGTCGTCGACCTGGATGGTCGCGAAGGCCTCCTCACCCGCCCGCCGCAATACGTCCGCCGCCTGGCGCACCAAGCCCACCACCTGGTCGCTCGTCGGCATCAGCACCACCCGTGCCTCGAGGGCCGGCCCGTGCCGCCGGAACCGCTCCTGCCGTGACCGGACGACGTCGCTCGTGGAGGCGTAGACGCGCTTCCTCGCCAGCCGGTCGAGGGGTCGGGCGACCCGCTCCGCCTCCGCGCGGAGGGCATCGCGCACCCGGGCGATCTCCGCGTCGTCCCCCTCGTAGCGGCCGATCTCCTGCAGGCACTCCTCGAGCACCAGCACGGCCCCGCCGAGGTCCCCGGCGCGGTTGCGCTCGACCGCCTCGCGCATGGCGCGGGCGGCGGTGAGCGCCGCCACCCGACGGTCCACGGTCGCGTCCCGCTGCTGGCGGTCGCTCTCCTCCACCGATGCCGCCTGCAGGTAGTAAAGCCCGGACCCGCCGTGGAACGCCCCATCTTGGTCGGTCACCTCGACCCTCACGCTGCAGTTCCCCGTGCCCGGCACGGTCAGCGCCAGCACCGTGTCCACCTCCTGGCCGGCGTAGAGGGAGCCGACCTTCACCCACCACCGCTCCCCGTCGGGCACCAGGGTGTGGTCGGTGAGGGAGGAGATGCCGACCTCGGGCGACAACTCGACCACCACCGCCACCTCCCGCGCCGTGGTGTCCAGGGCCTCGCTCACCTCGGCCAGGACCAGGTCGGGGATCTGCGGCGCGGCCTCGATGAGGTGGAACGAGCCGCCGCCGGCGTCGGCCATGCGCGCCAGCAGGCGCTCGTCGAAGTCGGCGCCGACGCCGAAGGTCGAGGTCGAGACGCCGCGCTCGCGCAGCGCGGCGGCGTGGCGCACGATCTCGTCGGGGTCGACGATGCCGCGGTTGGCGAGGCCGTCGGTCAGCAGCAGGCAGCGGCCCAAGCTCTCCGCGGCGAGGTGCAGCCCGACCTGCTCGCAGCCGCGCAGCCAGCCGCCGCAGAGGTCGGTCGAGGCGCGCGTCGCCATGCCGTGCACCCGCCTCTCGGCCGCCAGACGGCTCTCGGGCGTCGCCGGGGTCGATGGCACCACCACCTCGACCTGGTCGTCGAACGCCACCACGGCGAAGCGGTCCGGGGCGGCGAGCCGGCGGATGACCTGCAACAGGGCGGACCGGGCGAGCTCGATCTTCTGTCCGTCCATCGAGCCTGAGCGGTCCAGCACCAGGGCGAGGTTGAGCGGGTGCCGCTGGCTCCCGGGCGCGGCGTCGGGGGCCTGGATCACCACCCGCAGGTAGCGCGTGCACGGCTCGCCGGCCGGGACGAGACGACGGTCCAACGCCACGGTCACGCTCATGGCTCCCTCCTCATGGCTGCGTTCCCCGGTCCTCCTCGAAGATTCGCCGCGCCTCCTCGAGCAACCGCTCGACGCGCCGGTTGTCCTCGCGCGCGAGCGGCCGGCGGACGTGGATCTCGACGTCGTCGGACAGCTGCACCCGCTCCCACTGCGAGCGCTGCCCCGGCGACGGTCGCGGCGGCGCCGGCACGGCCGGCGACGGGGTCGTGGCCGGGGCCGCCG
>CAYTJW010000901.1:0-2696 GCA_964438135.1 uncultured Thermoanaerobaculia bacterium | reverse complement strand
GGCGAGGCGCTCGCGCCGATAGGGTGCGCGAGGGGACGGGCCCTCACGGTCCCACGGTCGAGTCGAGCTCCGGCGGGTCGGGAGCTCCTCCCCACGGGACCCGCCTCGACCGGCGGCGAGGACCCCGCCCGGCGCTCCCCGCCGCGCCCGGTCCCGACGGCCCGGCTGCAACCCCCGGTCGGGCCGGGTCGTACTGCTCCCCAGCATGGTGACGCGCGACGAAGGAGGCCGGTGATGGGCGCACGACGTTGGCTGCTGCTGGGAATCGGTCTGATCGGACTGGCGTCGGTCGTCGCCGCCGAGGAGGTGGCGGGCCTGCCGCTGCACGTCGACCGGCTCGGGCCGGGCACCATCCGGGTGTGGGTCGGCGACCACATCTCGTCGACGGCGGTGGTGGCGCTCGCGACCGAGAAGGGCATCGTCGTGGTGGACACGTTCGGCATGCCGGCGGTGGACCGGGAGCTGCGGCGGGTGGTCGCCCGCGAGCTGCAGAGGGAGGACTTCGCCTACCTGGTCAACACCCACGAGCACGGCGACCACACCGGCGGCAACGGCTACTGGGCCGACTGCACCATCGTCGGCCACGAGCTGGTCGCGGCCGGCATGGCGGCGAACCAGGCCCGGCGCGGCGAGAGCGGCGCGTGGATGAGCCGGCGGGTGGCCGAGCTGGAGCAGGAGGTCGCGCGGCAGGCCGACCCGGCGGCGTCGGCGAGGGCGCGGGAGGAGCTGACCCGGCTCCGGGTCGAGCTCTCGGGCGGCAGCGACGGGCCCGCGCCCGTCCCGCCGAGCCTGACCTTCTCCGACCGCATGACCCTCGACCTCGGCGACACCACCCTCGAGCTGTACTTCATCGGCGGCATGCACTCGGCGAGCGACGTCGCCGTGCTGGTGCCGGAGCGCGGCCTGCTCCTGACCGGCGACACCATGGCCGACGTCTGGCTGACGGACACCCCCGGCTGCCTGGCCTCCTTCGCCGCGCGCGACGGCGTTCGCCACGACTTCCCGCTCCTGCTGGCGAACTGGGAGGCGATCCTGGCGCAGAAGGACCGCATCAGGGACCTGGTCCCCGGTCACTGGAACGGAGACCTCACCCTCCCAGGTTGCGAGGCCCGAGTCGCGTACGTGAGGGCGATGTGGGACGGCGTCAACGCCGCGGTCGCGGCCGGCCGCAGCCTGGCCGAGGTGCAGGCGGAGTACCGCCTCGACAGTCGTTTCCCGGACCTGGCCTCGAGCCCGGGCTTCAACGCCCGCAACCACGGCTCGACCCTGCTCGAGATGTGGAAGGTCGCGGCCCACCAGGAGTCGGGCGCCGCCCGCCTGTACGCGCTGCTCGACCAGGGCGCGGACGCGAAGGCGATCCGCGAGGTGATGGCCGAGCGCGACCGCCCCGTCCCCAGGTACTTCTTCAACGAGGCGGAGGCGAACGCCCTCGGCTACCGCTTCCTGCAGGACGGCAAGGTCGACCGGGCAGCGGCCCTGTTCCGCCTCAACGTCGAGCTCTTCCCCGACTCCTGGAACGTCTACGACAGCCTCGGCGAGGCGCTGCTCGCCGCCGGCCAGGCGGCCGAGGCGACGGCCATGTACGAACGGTCGGTCGCCCTCAACCCCGAGAACCGCAACGGCCAGGAGGCGCTGGCGCGGATCCGGGCCGGTGCCAGATAGCGGGCCCCGGGCCGCTCGCCCGCGGCTCGGGCGGAGGAGCTGAGCGCTGGGAGCCGACGGCTGACCGCTTCGCTGCCGCTTGCGTCGTGGCCCGGCCGGCGCGACACTGGCAGGGGCGCTCGACGATGCTGACTCCGACCCTGCTCGTGCTCCTGGCCCAGGTCCTCCTCGAGCCGGTGCCGGCGCCGACCCCCAGCCCGACCCCGGCGCTGGCGCCGGTGGCGGTGGCGGAGCGCCAGCTCGAGGTGGGCGGCCAGGTGCGCCGGGTCAGCCTGTTCTCGAACCGGGTCGCGGTCGTGTCGGTGCGCGAGGGCGAGCGGCAGGTGCTGGTGCAGCGCCTCACCCTGCGCGACGAGGAGCACCTGGCCTACCTGACCGCGTTCGCCGCGGCCGCGAGGGGCCTCGCGGGGGGGCGATCGCTGTCGAGCCTCGAGATCGGGCCGCGCGGGTCGATCACCCTGAACCTCGGCGGCGAGAGGGCGCGCGTCGAGTACTGGGTCGGCGCCGCCCACGACCTCCCCACCGGCCGCCTGGTGGCGGCGCTCGACGACCTCGAACGGCGGGTTCTCGAGGCCAACCCGGCGGAGGCCGAGCTGCACGACTGGGCGCCGGAGGTGGGCGACGCGGTCGAGCTCCTCGAGGGGGGTCGGGCGACGGTCGAGCGGGTCTTCGACGGCGGCCTGGTCGTCCTCCGGCTCGACGGCTCCGACCGGCTGGAGCCGGTGCTGCCGGAGGAGCGCGGCCGACGCATCCGCCGGCTGCTGGGCAGGCCGGAGTGAGGATCACCGGCGGCGAGTGGTGCTCGCGCCGCCTGCGCGGCCCGGGCCGGGGCCTGCCGGTGCGGCCGACGCCGGACGCGATGCGCGAGCGGGCCTTCGCCGTGCTCGCGGGGCGGGTCGCCGGAGCCAGGGTGCTCGACCTCTTCGCCGGCACCGGCGCGGTCGGGCTGGAGGCCCTGTCCCGCGGCGCCGCGGCGGTGGTCTTCGTCGAGCGCGAGCGAACCGCGGCACGGCTGGTGGCCGCGAACTGCGCGG
>CAYTJW010000900.1:0-2696 GCA_964438135.1 uncultured Thermoanaerobaculia bacterium | reverse complement strand
CGGAGGGGGCGCGGCCGCGGCGGCCGGCGGGTGGAGCGTCCAGGCGGCCCAGGGCGGGGTGTACGCCGGCATGACCGTCCAGGACCGGGCGGCCCAGGGCGGGGCCTACGGCGGCATGAGCAGCGGGGCGCAGGCGTCGAGCTACAGCGCGCGCGGGGCGGCGAGCCGCAGCAGCGCCGGCGTGGTCCGCGCCGGCGGCGGCCGGCGGTAGGACGGCGAGGAGGGGAGGATGTCACCATGAGCACACCATCGACGCGGGCCCACCTGTGGCGTGGCGCGGCCGCCCTGGCCATGCTGGTCTTGACCTGCGGCGCCGGCGCGGCGCTGGCCGGGCAGGAGGCGCAGACCTTCAAGACCCCCGAGGCGGCGGTGGACGCCCTCATCGCCGCGGTCCGCCAGGACGACCTCGCGGCCCTGGTGGCGATCCTCGGCGAGGGGTCCGACCGGCTGGTCCAGTCGGGCGACCCGGTCCAGGACGCGAATCGCCGCGAGCGCTTCCTCGCCCTCTACGACGAGCGGCACGAGCTCGAGGCGATCGGCGACGACCGCATGGCGCTGGTGATCGGCGGGGACACCTGGCCGTACCCGATCCCGCTGGTCAAGGAGGGCAAGAAGTGGGCCTTCGACGTCGCCGCCGGGATCGAGGAGATCGTCAACCGCCGCGTGGGCGAGAACGAGCTGCTGACGATCCAGACCTGCCTGGCGGCGGTCGACGCGCAGCGGGAGTACTACTCGCGCGACCGGGACGGGGACGGCGTCCTGGAGTACGCGCAGAAGATCCGGAGCACGGTCGGGCGACAGGACGGGCTGTTCTGGCGGCCGCGGCAAGGGGAGCCGGACAGCCCGCTCGGTGAGCTGGCCGCGGCCGCCGCCGCGGAAGGCTACACGGGGTCGGAGGAGGGCTTCCACGGCTACCACGTCCGGCTCCTGTCCGGGCAGGGGCCGGGCGCCCGCGGCGGGGCGTACGACTACCTGGTCCGCGACGACCAGATCGGCGGCTTCGCGCTGCTCGCCTTCCCGGCGACCTACGGCGAGTCCGGTGTGATGAGCTTCATGGTCAACCACGACGGGGTGGTGTACCAGGCCGACCTCGGCCCGGAGACGGCGGTCGAGGCGGAGAAGATCACCGCCTTCGACCCGGTCGAGCCGTGGCAACCGGTCCCGGACGGGGACCTGGCGCCAGTGCCGGCGGAGTGACGGCGGGCCCGCGAGGGTCGGGTCGCGGATCGAGGCGCAACGGGCGCCCGCCCTCGGGCGCGGGCGAGGGCCGGCGCGGAGCGTGGCCGCCGACACGCGCGCCGTCCGGGGGGGCGCCGGAGGGGTGACCGATGGACCAGACCGAGACCCTCCTTCGCCGGCAGCTCCGGGTGCGCGGCCCGGCCGGCGCGGGGGGCCTGGTCCCTCGCCCCGAGCTCGATCGGGACTCGGACGTCGACGCGGTCGACGTCTCGGACGGCGGCGGCGACATGTGTCGCCTGTTCCTGTGCCGGCCCCGGCGCGGGCCGCCACCCGGTTGCGGTCGATGAGCCCAGAGAGGGGGGAGCAGCATGTCAACCCGAGTCACCCGCGCGTTGAGCTGCCTGGTGTCGGTGGTGCTCGCGGCGAGCGCGGTCGCGCAGGAGGCCCAGCCGGCAGCCGCGGAAAAGCCGTTCAAGGAGGAGGAGATCGCCGCCCTGCTGGCGCCGATCGCCCTCTACCCGGACCAGGTCCTGGCGCAGATCCTGATGGCGTCGACCTACCCCCTCGAGGTGGTGCAGGCGTGCCGCTGGCTCGAGCAGAACGGGAGCCTGCAGGGTGAGGCGCTCGCCGCGGCGGCCAAGGGACAGCCGTGGGACGAGAGCGTGCAGGCCCTGACCGCGCTGCCGGACGTGCTCGAGATGATGGACCAGCAGCTCGACTGGACCCAGCAGCTCGGCGACGCCTTCCTCGCCCAGCAGCAGGATGTCATGGCCATGGTCCAGACCCTGCGCAAGGACGCGCAGAAGCACGGGAGCCTGAGGAGCGACGAGCACCAGACGGTGAGCCTCGAGGCGTCCCCCGAGAGCGGCGGCGTCGTCACGTCCAGCACCGTGATCGTCATCCAGCCGACCAACCCCGAGGTGGTCTACGTCCCGAGCTACAGCCCGACCGTGGTCTACGGCACGTGGTGGTACTCCGCCTACCCGCCGTACTCCTTCCCGCCGCCGGCCGGCTACCGCCCGGGCGCCGGGTTGGCGTGGGGCGTCGGCGTCGCCGTCGGCGTCGGCGTCTGGCACGAGGTCTGGGACGACCACTGCGACTGGCACGGCGGCGACATCACGATCGACCGCGACATCACCATCAATCGCGGTGACGTCAACATCGGCAGCGGCAACACCGACGTCGGCGGCGGCCGGTCTCAGGCCCAGGCGGCCTCGGCCACCAGCCGGTCCGGTCAGAGCTGGTCCCACGACCCGGAGCACCGCAAGGGGACCTCCTACCGGAACCCCGACACCGCGCAGCGGTACGGAGGCTCGGCCGCGGCGGTCCAGACCTCGGCCAGCGACGCCTACCGTGGTCGGACCGCGTCGGTCGCGTCGGCGGCGACCAGCCCCGCGGGCGGCGGCGCTTCGCCTGCCCTCGCCGGCGGCAGTCTCGGGGCCGCGAGCCGTGCCGGTGGCAGCACGGCCGCGCTCTCGGGCGGAATCCTGGCGGCCGGGTCGTCGCGGGTCGACCTG
>CAYTJW010000899.1:0-2698 GCA_964438135.1 uncultured Thermoanaerobaculia bacterium | reverse complement strand
GACGAGGTAGGTCGGCGGCGTCACGGCCGCGTCGGTGCGGTCGCGGAGGACGTTGTCGGCGATGGTCAGGTGGTCGTTGCCGGTGGACGAGCCGCCGCCGACGAAGATCGCCTGGGCCGCGGACCCGCCCTCGACGGTGGTGTTGCGGATGGTGACGTGGGTCGAGTCGCTGTCGACGGTCACGGTCGGGTTGCCGGTCGTGCAGCGCAGGGTCAGCGACGAGCCGCCGCTCGCGACCCCGTCCACGGTCACGTGGTCGGCGCCGTTGAGCGCGAGCACCGAGTCCGTGACCGGGGCGCCGCTGACCAGCGCCTCGACCCCGGCCGCCGGGCGGATGGTCAGGGTGTCGCCGTTCGGGTTGGGGTACTGGTTGAGGTTGATCGGGAAGGTCTCGGCCGCGGCGTAGGTGGCGTCGGTCAGGACCAGGGTGGTCGGCCCGCTGATGCCGCTCGCGACCACCGCCGCTACCGCCGCGGTGAGGGTGGCGTAGTCGCCGCCGGCGCCGACGGTGTAGTCGCCCGAGAGCTGGGCCAGCGCCGGCGCGGTGCCGACCAGGAGCGTCGCCAGCAGCGCCGCCGCCCCCCGGCCGTGTCCGGTCCGCTCGCCTCGTCCGGTGTCACTCGCTCGCTCGTGCCGTGCCATCGCGTCCTCCCTGCCCTTTCGGCGTGCCCGCCAGGGTCCGGTGTCTCGCGCCCGCGCGTCCTTCACCGCCGACGCTAGCAGCCAGGGCGCGGCCGGTCAAACCGTGCCGGTTCGCCCCGCCCGCGCCCGCACCGGCACCGGTTGCGAGTCGACCGCGACCCCGTGCCGCCCGAGCCGCACGTGGACCATGTCGTGGCGGCTCACGGCAACGACCGCCGGCCCCTCCCCGGCGCCGCGGCGGAGGGCGGCGGCGGCCAGGTCGGGGCGGTTGTTGTGCTCCGACAGGTGCAGCCCGACCACCGCCCGCAGGCGGGGCGAGCGCAGGCCGGCCAGGCTCTCCTCGCTCTGGTGGTTGGCGAGGTGGCCGAGGCGGGAGGCGATGCGCTGCTTGAGCGGCCACGGGTAGGGGCCGTGGCGGAGCAGGTCGGCGTCGTGGTTGGCCTCGAGCAGCAGCAGGTCGCACTCGGCCAGCCGGCAGGCGAGGAGCGCAGTCAGGGTGCCGGTGTCGGTGCACAGGCCGACCCGGCGCGCGCCGTCCGAGACCACCAGTGCCACCGGCTCGCGCGCGTCGTGGGAGGTGGCGACCGGCGCCACCACGAGGTCGCCGAAGCGCAGCTCGCGGCCGGAAGCGAGCTCGCCACCGCCGTCCGGGCGGATGGCCAGCGCCGACCACGTGCCGGCCGTGGCCCACACCGGCAGCCCGTGGCGGCGGGTGAGGACGTCGAGGCCCGAGCAGTGGTCCGAGTGCTCGTGGGTGACGAGCACCGCCGTCACCTGGTCGAGGCGGAGACCGTGCCGGTCGAGGCGGTCGCGCAGGGCGGAGGCGCTGATGCCGGCGTCGACCAGCAGGGCGCTGTCGCCCGACCGGATCAGGGTGGCGTTGCCGGACGAGCCGGAGGCGAGGACCACGACCTCCACCCTCACCTCCCGGTCGAGCCGAAGCCGCCGCCGGCCCGCGGCGTGGTGCCGAGGGCGTCGGCGACGGCGAACTCGGCCCGGGTCACCGGCGCCACCACCAGCTGGGCGACGCGGTCGCCGCGGTGGATGGTGACCGGCTCGGCGCCGAGGTTGACCAGGACGACGCGGACCTCGCCGCGGTAGTCGGCGTCGACCGTGCCGGGGGCGTTGGCGACCGTCAGCCCGTGCCGCAGGGCGAGGCCGGAGCGCGGTCGAACCTGGGCCTCGAAGCCCACCGGCAGCTCGAGCTCGAGACCGGTCGGGACGGCCGCGCGGCCACCGGGAGGGAGGACCAGCGGTGCGTCGACGGCGGCGTGCAGGTCGGCGCCGGCGGCCCCGAGCGAGGCGTACGCCGGCAGGGGCAGCCCGTGGCCGTGCGGCAGCCAGCGGACCCGCACCTCGACCACCGGCTCCGTCACGGCAGCTGCACCTCGAGCCCCTCCGGGCCGCACAGCGCCGAGGCCATGGCGGTGGAGCGCAGCAGCTCCGCGGTGAGGGCGCGGACCTCGTCCGCGGTGACCGCCTCGGTCTCGGCCACGGCCGCGTCGAGGTCGAACGGGTGACCGCGCTGCAGGAGCTCGGACACGTCCAGCGAGCACAGCGCGGCCGGGCTGTCGGCGTCGAGGTAGAGACCGCGCACGAGGCCTTCCTTGGCCACATCCACCTCGTCCTCCTCGAGCTCGCGCTGGAGCAGCCCGAGCTCCTCGCGGAGCACCTTGAGGACGTCGCGGAAGGACTCCTCGGCGCAGGCCCAGCCGACCTCGAGCAGGCCCCCCGCCTTGCGCAGCACGACTCCCGACCAGACGTCGTAGGTGAGGCCCTCGTCCTCCCGCAGGCGCTGGAACAGCCGGCTCGAGGCGCCGACGCCGAGGATGCGGGACAGGACCGACAGCGCCGGCACCTGGGGGTGGCTCGCCGGGATCGCCGGGAAGGCCAGGCGGCAGTGGGCCTGGTCGGTCACCGGGCGCGGGGAGCGGCGGTGGTGGCCGCACCAGCGCAGGGGTGGCAGGCGCGGCGGCGCCGGCGGCGAGGAGAGCGGCAGGCGGGCCAACCGCTCGGCCACCTGGGCGGACTGGGACGAAGACCTGCTGCGCCTGGA
>CAYTJW010000898.1:0-2702 GCA_964438135.1 uncultured Thermoanaerobaculia bacterium | reverse complement strand
GGCGGCGCGGTCGAAGAGGGACACCGGGGGCAGCCGCACCTGCCGCCACCAGCCGGCGCTCTCCACTGCCGGCGACCGCAGCAGGGCCCACCGCGGCGTCCTCAGCGCGTCCCAGGTCGGGCCCTGGAGCGACGCGCCGGCGGCCAGCTCCCGAGCGGGGTCGGCGAGCGCCCAGCCCTGGAGCTGGCCGCGCAGGTCGCGGCCGTGGGCGGGTCGCCACGAGGGCGCGACCCCCACCAGGGACAGCACGGTCGGCTTCACGTCGAGCAGCATGGCGGGCCCGGCGAGCCGGCCCCGGGCCGGGACCAGGCCCGGCGCGACGACGATCAGCGGCACCCGGAGCAGCTCGGCGTGGAGGTGGTGCCCGTGCTCGACCAGGCGGCCGCCGAGGACCCGGTCGTGCAGGTTCTCGCCGTGGTCCGAGGTGATGACGACGACCGCGCGCCGGATCCCCCGCGCCCGCTCGAGGCCCTCGAGCAGGCGACCGACGTGGCGGTCCGCGAACGCCAGGTCGCTCGCGTACGCGGCGGCGGCCTGGCTCGCCGGATCGGCGCCGCCCGCGAAGACGCGGTGGGTGCTCGGCTGGTGCACCTCGTAGGTGTGGAAGTACAGGAACAGGGGCCGCCCGTCGGCGGCGGCGAGCCACTCGAGGGCGCGGTCGACTCCGGCCGCGACGTCCTCGGGCGGCGTCGGCTCTGCCTCGAAGAAGCGGTCGAAGCCGCGGTCGAAGCCGAACGCGCTGCCGGCGCCGCCCCCGGCGGTCACGGCGAGAGTCTGGTAGCCGGACCGGCGGAGCTCCTCGGCCAGGGTCGCCGCACCCCCCGGGAGGAGATGGCCGGCGCTCGCCAGCCGGGTCCCCTCGAGCTCGAGGCCGTGCGCCGCCGGTGCGAGCGAGGTCATCAGCGACATGATGCTCGGCGGCGTCCACGGGGCGCTGGCCCAGGTCGGGTCGACCCAGCAGCCGCGGCGGGCGAAGCGGTCGATCTCCGGCGTCGCCGGGTAGGTGGTCGACCCGTACACCCCGACGTGGTCGGCACGGAGCGTGTCGAGGAGGATGAGCACCACGTCCCGGCCGGCGCCGACGCGGTCCGGCGACGGCGCGCACGCGCAGAGCAGGCACGCCCCGACCAGGCACCACGCCGGCGACCGCCGCACCTCCCCATGCTAGCGCACGGGGAGCGCCGCCCCGGGAACCCCGCCTCACGCCCGTCCCTGCGCGGCCGGCGAGGCTGCCGGGACGGGGCAGCCCATCCGCACCGGGAAACGGGGTACCATCCCCGCGCCGCGATGGTCGAGCTCGTTCTCCGGGTCGTCGCTCTCTGCCTCGCCCTCGCCGGCGCCGAGACCCTGCACGGGATCGCGCGCGTGCGCCTGCTCGTGCCGCGGGTGGGGCGGCGGCGCGCGCAGCAGGTGAGCATCGTCACCGGCTCGGCCCTGGCGTTCGGGGTGTGCTGGCTGCTCGTGCCGTCCCTCGGTCTCCGGCAGCCGGGCCAACTCCTCGCGCTCGGCCTCTTCCTCGCGGCGTTCATGGCCGCCTTCGACGTCGCGGTGGCGCGGGCGCTCGGCCGGCGGTGGGCCGACGTGGCGGCCGACTTCGACCCGCGGCGCGGCAACTACCTCGTGCTCGGCCTCCTGACCCTCGTCCTCGCCCCGTACGCCGTCACGGCGCTGGCGGCGCGGGGGTAAGCCGGCGGAGGCGCCCGCACCGCGTGTCGCCGCCGCCGGCTTCCGGTATGATGCGGCCGCGAGCCCAGACCGAATCGGACGCGCGTGCCGGGGAGGAAAACGCCATGACGGTCACGACCCACGAGGCGATCGAGCGCGCCAACCAGGCCTTCGCCCAGGCGTTCAACCACGGCGACGCCGCGGCCGTGGCGCGCTGCTACACCCAGAACGCCCGCGTGCTGCCCCCGAACGGCGAGCCGGTGACCGGCCGCGCCGCCATCGAGGGCTTCTGGAGGGCGGTCATGGGGAGGGGCGTCGCCACCGTGACCCTGGAGACGGTCGAGCTCGTCGACCAGGAGGACACCGCCTACGAGGTCGGCCAGTACACCGTGACCGGCGCCGCCGGGCAGCAGGTCGACCGCGGCAAGTACGTGGTCATCTGGCAGCGCGGGCTCGGCGAGTGGCTCCTCCACCGCGACATCTGGAGCTCGAGCGAGCCCGCCCGCACCTGACCCGCCCCGGCGCGGGCCGGCCGGCGCGAGGCCGCCGCGGCGAGAGCGAACCCAACCCGCGAGGTCCGACCATGCGCCCGATCCACCTCGACGACATCGTCTCCGCCCTCGAGCTGCAGACACCGGAGTGCTCGAACTTCCTCGACACCGTGACCGGCGAGCTCCTCTCCCTCACCGACGAGGAGCTGCGGGCGGCGGAGAGGGAGGTGCCTCTCGAGCACTTCCCCGAGTGGCAGCGGCCCGCCGTCGAGGCCGCCGCCGCGGTGATCACGGACGACCCGCGCTTCATCCGGCTGCCGACGACCTTCGACGTCGACGAGTACCGCTTCCTGGCTGATTTCGCGTCCTCCCGGCCGGACGATCGGTCGGCAGACGAGCTCGGCCGAGCCATCCGCGGCCGCGGCGCGTTCCGGCGCTTCCGGGACGAGGTGCGGCGCCTCGGCCTCGAGGGCGAGTGGGACGCCTTCCGCGCGGCCCGCTTTGCCCGCGTCGCCCGCGAGTGGTGCGAGGAGCACGGCGTCCCCC
>CAYTJW010000897.1:0-2706 GCA_964438135.1 uncultured Thermoanaerobaculia bacterium | reverse complement strand
CCGGTCGTGCCCCTCTCGCCGCCGGTCCGGCCGGCGGCCGAGCCCGCGCCCAAGCCGGCCCCGCCCGCTGCCAAGCCGGCGCCACGGCCGGTGGTCATGCCCGAGCCGACCGCCGCCGAGCCGGACCTCAGCGAGGACACCTACGTCCGCCGGGTCAAGGACCAGAAGAAGCAGCAGATGGTCTTCATCGGCGGGGCCATCGCCCTGGTCGTGATCCTGGCCGGCCTCTACCTGGTGTTCGGCCGCGGCAAGGGTGAGACCCCGCCGACGCCGACCCCCGGCCCCCTGGTGGTCGAGCCCGGCCAGCCGACCCCGACCGAGGGACTGCCGCCGGAGATCGCCGAGCAGATCCAGCAGCAGGTGGCGCAGATGGAGCCCGAGCTCCGCCGCACCATCTCGGCCGGGCTCGCCACGCCCACCCCGCCCCCGCCGGACCGGCCGACACCGGTGCCCACCGCGGCGGCGACCCCGACCCCGGTGGCGGCCGCCCTGCCGGTGGCGACCCCCGAGCCGACCACGGCCCCGGCGGTCCTGCCGCCGACACCGGTCCCGCAGCGCCCGCAGCCGACCGCGACCCCGGTCCCGGCCACGCCCACGCCGGGCGTGCGCGAGGGGGACGTCGTCGCCTCCGGCTCCGGCGTCATCGAGCCCGAGGTGATCCAGCGGGTGGCTCCCAAGTACCCCCCGGCGGCGCAGCGCATGAAGACCGCCGGCGAGGTCAAGCTGCAGCTCCTGGTGGGCGTCGACGGCAAGGTCGAGCAGGTCCGCCTGCTGAGCGAGGACCCCCCGAACCTCGGCTTCGGCAGGGCCAGCGAGGAGGCCGTCCGGCAGTGGCGCTACAAGCCGGCGACCAAGGACGGGGTCAAGGTGAAGATGTGGGTCTCGATCAAGATCCCGTTCCGGATGTGAGACGGTGAGATTGACCTCGGTGTGCAAGGGAGGAGAGGATGGCGGTTCTCAGCGATAGCCAACGGAAGTTCTACGAAGAGGCCCTGAAGACGACCAAGCAGGAGATCCAGGACCTGGAGAACCAGATCCAGGAGGAGCTGACGCGCGTCAAGCAGCGGATCGCCGACCTCCAATCCGGCAAGGAGGCTGCCAAGGCGATGTACGGGGCCGCCTGCATGCGTCTCGGCATCCCCAACGACCTCGAAGAGGAGGGCTCGGGGGAGTGAGCTGACTCCAGCGGCCCGGCGAGCCGCGGCCCGAGAGCCGCCCCGCCCGGTCGCTCCGGCTGCGAAGCGAGCCCTCGAGGGGGCCTCCGAGGCACGTCGGGCGTGGTCCCTGGGACCCGCCCGACGGCCGCCCCGGGGCTCGCGCCGGATCGGAGCCAGGGATGAAGCAGGCCAGTGAGGTGCCCCTCGGGTTGTGGGTCAAGTGCTCTTCCTGCAAGGAGATCCTCTACCACAAGGAGGTCTCCCACAACGCCCACGTGTGCCCCCGCTGCGACTACCACTTCCGGATCTACTCCGACCAGCGCCTGCAGATGCTGCTCGACAACGGTCGCTTCAAGCCCCTCTTCGCCAAGCTCCGGTCGGTGGACGCGCTCGGCTTCGTCGACTCGAAGCCTTACGGCGAGAGGCTCAAGTCGTCCCAGAAACAGCTCGGGGTCAGCGACGCCCTGGTCGTCGCCCAGGGCGAGATCGAGCGGCGGCCGGTGGTGGTGGCGGCCATGGAGTACCGCTTCATGGGCGGCTCGATGGGCTCGGCGGTGGGCGAGAAGCTGATCCGTGCCATCGAGCGCTGCCTGGCCCGCAAGCTGCCGCTGATCGTGGTCTCCGCCTCCGGCGGGGCGCGCATGCAGGAGGGCGTGCTGTCGCTGATGCAGATGGCCAAGATCTCGGCCGGGCTGGCGCGCCTGCGCGAGCGGGGCCTGCCCTTCCTGTCGGTCCTCACCGACCCGACCACCGGCGGCGTGACCGCCAGCTTCGCCATGCTCGGCGACCTCAACATCGCCGAGCCCGGCGCGCTGATCGGCTTCGCCGGCCCGCGGGTCATCGAGCAGACCATCCGCCAGAAGCTGCCCGACGGCTTCCAGCGCTCCGAGTTCCTGCTCGCCCACGGCATGGTCGACATGGTGGTGCGGCGGCCGGAGCTCAAGGCCACGCTCGCCCGATGTCTGCGACTGCTCCAGTAGGCCTGGAGCACCGCCGGCCGGGGCGGATCCGCCCCTCGCTGGCCCCCCTCGACGAGGTGCTCGAGCGGGTGGGCCGCCCCGAGCGCAGCTTCCCCTCGGTGCTGGTCGTCGGCACCAACGGCAAGGGGTCGACCGCCGCCATGCTGGCGGCCATGCTGGGAGCCGGCGGGGCGCGAACCGGCCTCTACACCTCGCCGCACCTGGTGCGGGTCGAGGAGCGCATCCGGGTCGACGGCCGCGCCGTCGACCGGCGCGAGCTGGAGAGCCACCTCGCCCGCCTCGCGCCCTTCCCCGACCTGACCTACTTCGAGGCCCTGACTGCGGCGGCCTTCCTCACCTTCGCCTCGTCCGGGGTCGAGTGCGCCGTCCTCGAGGCCGGCATGGGCGGCCGCTGGGACGCCACCCGGGTCGCCGCCAGCCCGGTGGTCGGGCTGACCAACGTCGGCACCGACCACGGCCCCTGGCTCGGGGGCGACCGCGCCGCCATCGCCAGCGACAAGGGCTCGGCCCTGGCCGCTGCCCGGGTGGCCGTGCTCGGCCCCGGCGTCGACGACGCCATCGTCGCCGCC
>CAYTJW010000896.1:0-2708 GCA_964438135.1 uncultured Thermoanaerobaculia bacterium | reverse complement strand
GCCACGGCGGCCTGGGCCGCCAGGCGGTCGACCAGCTCCCGCTCGCCGGGGCCGATGCCGTCGACCTCGAACGACTCGCAGTTGAGCACCCCCAGCACGGTGGCGCCCGACAGCAGCGGCACCGCGTACTCGCAGCGCACCCGCGGGTCGCCGCACAGGTAGTCGGCCTCGGCGGCGACGTCCGCCGCCCACTGCCGCGCCGCCAGCCGCGCCGCCCGGGCGATGATGCCGCGCCCCCCGACGGGCAACGCGCCGCTCGCCTGCGGCATGCCGTAGCCGCTCCAGGCGACGAAGCGCAGCCACTCGCGCGACGGGTCGAGCAGGGCGACCGAGACGTGGTCCACGCCGCAGCGCTGGCGGACGGTGTCCGCGATCTCCTGCATCACCGTCTGCGCGTCGAGGACCCCGGCCAGGAGCTCGTTGACCCGGTTGAGGACCTCGAGCTCCTCGGTCCGCACCTCGAGCGCGGCGCGGGTGCGGCCGAGGCGGACGGCGGCGCCGACGATGTCGGCCGCAATCCTCAGGGCGTCGAGCTCGTCCGTCGTCCAGTCGCGCTCGCGGAAGCAGTCGTCGAAGGCGATGAAGCCCCACATCTGGCCACCGGCCTCCACCGGCACCAGCGCCAGCGACACCACCCCCTCGTCGACCAGGGCGGCCAGCGCCGGCGGCAGCGTTCGCACCGGCCCCGCCACCACGTCGCCGGGGTGCAGCAGCTCGAGCCACTGCGGGCTGCGGTCGCGCAGGCTGGCGGCGGTGAACTCGAGCCCCGGCGCCACCCACTCCACCCGCTCCCCGAGCTCGGCGCCAGGGCCGCCGCGCTGCACCAGGTAGGCCCGGCTGACCCCGGCGGCCTCGCCCAGCCGGGCCAGCACCTCGCCGACCGCGTCCCGCCACCCCTCCAGCTCCAGGAAGCGGGCCGCGGCCAGGGACACCGCCTCGAGGATCGCCGCCTGGCGCCGCAGCGCCTCCTCCGCCGCGCGGCGCTGCGAGACGTCCTCCAGGCTGCCCTGCAGCAGCACCGTGCGGCCCCCTTCGCCCCACACCGCCCGGGTCGACTGCCGCACCCACACGCCCGAGCCGTCGTGACGCCGCAGCTGGACCTCGAGGTCGCGCACCGTGCCCTCGGCCAGCACCCGGCTCCGCCACTCCTCGCCCGCCAGCGGGTCGAGGAAGAGGCGGCCCAGGCTGGTGCCGAGCAGGGTCTCCCGGTCCGGGTAGCCCAGCAGCTGCACCATGGCCGGGTTGACGCCGACCAGGACGCCGTCGGCGAAGCTCAGGAAGAGCGGCAACGGCAGGGACTCGAACAGCTCCCGGTAGCGGCCCTCGGCCGCCGCCTCCAGCCGCCGCTCCTCGCGCGCCTCGACCGCCGCCCTGACCGCCGCGGTCAGGCGCTCCAACCCCTCCTCGGCCAGCTGCAGGTAGTCGTCGGCGCCGGCCTTGAGCGCGGCCACCGCCAGCCGCTCGCAGCCGCCGTCGCTCGCCACCACCACCGCCGTCGCCGGCCACCGCTGGCGCATCCCCCCGACCACCTCGGGGAGGCTGCCCCAGCCGAGGGGGTGGACCACCACGACCGCGGTCGGAGCGGCGCCAGCCCCGGCCAGCCCCGCGGCGCTCCCGACCAGCTCGAGCTCGAGGGTCGGCAGGGCGGACGCGAGCGCACTGGCGACCTGCGCCTGGCGACCGGGGTCGTCATCGACCAGGACGACGCGCATACTCCTGCGAGCCTACCACGGCCACCGCATCGCGGCACGGGCTGCGGCGGCCCTCAGCCCGCCCGCTCGACCCGGTTGCGACCGGCCTCCTTGGCGCGGTAGAGGGCCCTGTCGGCCGCCCCCAGGACCTCGTCGGGGGTGGCGCGGCGGCCGTTCGGCCCGGCGACCCCGGCGCTGACGGTGACCGCGACCTGGCGGGTCCGCGGCGCAGGGCGTGGCGCCGTCGGCTTGCTGCTCGGCCGCTGCGGCGAGCGGACGGCGAAGGGGCGCGACTCGACCGCCGCCCGGACCCGCTCGACCGCCGCCACCGCCTCGTCCACCTCGCGCCCCGGGAACAGCACCGCGAACTCCTCCCCGCCGTAGCGGTAGGCGCGACCACCGCCCTGGACCGCGCCGACCTCGGCCGCGACCATGCGCAGCACCTGGTCGCCCGCCTCGTGGCCGAAGCGGTCGTTGAAGCGCTTGAAGTGGTCGACGTCGAGCATGGCCACGGCGTAGCGGCCGTCGAGCGCCCGCAGGGCCTCGGCCAGCGCCCGCCGCCCGGGCAGGCCGGTCAGCTCGTCGTGGTAGGCGAGCCGGTAGGCCTCCTCGGCCAGGCCCAGAGCCAGCACCAGCTGCGCCCCCAGCAGCAGCGGCGCGATCCGCTCCCCCGGCGGGCGCAGCAGCAGCAGACCACAGAGCAGCAGCACCACCAGCAGGCAGGCCTCGCTCACGCCGCGGCGCACGGCCAGCACCACCGCCGTCACCAGCAAGGCCACCAGGAAGGCGAGCAGGGCGGTCTCGTCGGTCTGGAGCAGCTCCAGCCACGCCCGCGCCTGCCAGCCCGGGGTGGCGTGAGCCCGCGCCGCCAGCGGCCCCAGCAGCCAGGCCTGCAGCGCCACCGCCGCGAGGTGGGCGAGGGCCCCCGGCCGCAGCAGCGGTCGGTCCCGCACCAGCACCAGCACCGCCAGGTTGGCGGCCACCAGCACCCCGAGCAGGGCGCGACCCGCCGCCCCG
>CAYTJW010000895.1:0-2712 GCA_964438135.1 uncultured Thermoanaerobaculia bacterium | reverse complement strand
GGCGCTGACCGGCCAGCCCCTGTCGGCGGCCACCATCGCCGCCGCGGCCGCGGCCGCCGTGGCCGGGGCCGAGCCGCTGGCCCACAACGGCTACAAGGTCGCGCTGGTGCGCGGGCTGGTCACGTCGCAGCTGGAGGAGATGGCCGGCTGACCGCCGGGCGCCGCACCTCCCGCCCCGCCAATGGCCGCGCGGCGCCCCGGCGTCAGGGGCTGGCCGCGCTCCACTGGTCGGTGCCGCCGCTCTCGAAACCGTCCGCGAACAGGACCGCGGGGTGGGCCGTGGTCTGGTAGTCCTTGTGCACCCCGCACTGGTTGACGGCCCGCACCGTGTAGGCGTGGCTGTCGAGGTCGCCCGGCGCGTGGGTGGTGCTGGTCGCGGCCGCCGGGATGTTGTCCTCGACCAGGACGCCGTCGACCCACAGCTGGTACTTGCGCGCACTCGGGTCCTCGTTGCCGTCGCCCCAGTAGAGGTCGGGCGGCTGCCAGCTGACGGTGACCGTCGCGTCGCCGGTCACGGTGACGGGGGCCGCGACGAAGGTCGGCGCCCGCTCGCTCCAGTGGGCCGGCTCGGAGCACAGCTTGCGGATGACGATCTCCTCCTCGCCCCCGGCGCCGACCTCGCCCCGGCGGTCGATCCAGATCGGCCAGGCGACCCCTTCGTGCACGTCCACGCCCTGGTAGTCGCCCCGCTCCCAGTCCGCCGCGAAACCGGCCGAGCGCTCGTCGCCCTCCAGGGTCGAGGCCTGGACCGCCGGCTCGAACGTGGCGCCGCCGTCGGTCGAGCGGACCACGAAGTAGTGAGTCTTCTGCCGGTCCGCGGCCACCGCGGGGGCGAGCCGCGAGCGGTGGTAGGCGAGGTAGATGGAGCCGTCGGCGTCGTCGACCCGCATGAAACCGAGCAGGTGGTCGACCGTGTTGCCCTCGGCCGCGGTCAGGTTGTCGGCCCCGAGGGCCCCGTCCGAGGGCTTGCGCCAGGTGGCCCCGTCGTCGTCCGAGTAGGCCAGCCAGACGTCCCAGTTGCAGGTGTTGCTCCAGTTGGCGTCCCAGCTGGCGCAGGACCAGGTGCTGGCGGTCAGGCACCCGGACGCGCTCATGTCGAACATGGCCGCGTAGACCCGGCCGAAGAAGGCCGAGCCCGGCGCCCGGTCGACGTCCACCGCCACCTGGTTGGCGATGCCGCGCTGGCACTGGGAGGCCGCGGTGGCGCCCACGTCGCCGTACTTGCTCTTGACCACGGTCGCCGCCGGGGAGCCCCAGCTCACCCCGCAGTCGGTCGAGCCGCGCACCCTGAAGGAGCGGGCGGTGGAGGCGTAGTTGTGCCACAGGACGTAGGCGTGGCCGTCCGCCGCCGTGGCGACGTCGCCGATGATCGCGGTGTAGTTGGCGGTCAGCGCGGTGAGGTTGCCCCAGGTCGCGCACTCGTCGGTCGAGCGGGCCACCTTCTGCGAGTTCAGCGAGTGCCAGGTGCCGTAGAGGGTGCCGTAACAGGGCGAGCCCGAGGCGTTGTCGACCGTGATCCACTCCCGGTCCTCGGTGTTGGTCGAGCCCGGTCGGCCGCAGTCGGCCCAGGTCAGGCCGCCGTCGGTCGAGCTGCGCATGTAGAACCGGTACTGGTTGCAGTTGGTGCCGGTCGGGCAGCCGATCTTGCCGTGGTAGACCTTGCCGGTCGAGCGCTGGTAGTAGCTGACCGGGTCGCACTCCCAGTCGGTGCCCGCGTTGAGGCCGACCTGGCCGCGCGCCCAGGTCTGGCCCCAGTCGGTGCTCACCTGCCGGAAGCTCGAGGTCTCGGCGACCCCGAACAGCTCCGGCACCGAGGTGGCGATGAGGCGGTTCGGGCTGGCCCGGTCGACGGCCACGTGGACCTCGCCCCGGTCGCGGGCGTCGTGGCTGGTGAGGTTGAGGTCCGACGCCCAGCCGGCGGCCAGGTCCTCGGGCTCGGGCGGCGGCTCCACCCCGGCCTCGGCCAGGATCTCCGAGCAGTCGGGGCGCGCCCCGCCGACGGCCAGGAAGTGGTCGAGGGAGTGGCGCAGGTGGTGGGGGTACTGGACCCGGCCCGAGGTCGCGAGCGGGACCCCCTGCGCCGCCGCGGCGGCGCGGAAGGCGAGGCGCTCCTCGATCGTCAGGGGCGAGGGGTCGTCGAGGTCGTCCGCCGGCAGGCCGTAGACGGAGGCGTCGACCCGCTCGACGTTGTGGTGGTACCAGAGCAGCTCGCGGGCCTGGTCGAGGTCGTGCCGCTCCCGGCACTCCCAGTACCGCTCCATCACCTCCGGCGGGACCTCGCCCCGGGCCGATGCCGGGGCCAGCAGGACCACCGCCGCGCCGGCCAGAACACACCACGGGGCCACTCGTCGCATCTCGACCTCCCCGGGACCGGAGCCCGCCGCCCTCCAACGCCGCAGCGAGGCGACCCCTGCCGACAACTGTAGTGCCCCGCGGGCCGCGACGCAACGCCAGGTCGTTGCGTTGTCGCCAGGGCGTTGCCGCAGCGCAGTTTGAGCTGGGTGGTGGGGGGCTGTCACCCCAGACGGAGTCAACGGTGACGGGGAGGCGATGCTGGAACGGAGCCGGCTCGGCTGATTCCACCCCGGGGGCAGCGACAGCGGCGGGTGGCAGGGGCGGAGAGCAGGGAGCAGCGACAGCGACAGGGGCAGCGAGCAGCGAGCAGCGAGCAGCGGTGGGGCTCAACCGTGGCGGACGCCCCGATCCAACCAG
>CAYTJW010000894.1:0-2714 GCA_964438135.1 uncultured Thermoanaerobaculia bacterium | reverse complement strand
GGAGCAGCAGCTCGAGCGGGCGGTGCGGCGGGGGGTGGACGAGGGGCGGGCGCGGGCGCTGCTCGAGGCGCAGCTGCCCCTCGCCGCCAAGTGCGAGGTGGCGGACCTGGTGGTCGACAACTCCGGGCCCCGCGAGGCCCTGGCGGCAGCGGTCGAGGCGGCCTGGGCCGAGCTGCTCCGGCGGGCGTCGCGGCCGCAGCGCCTGCCGGGTCGGGCGGCGGAGCCGACGCCTGCCGGCTGACGCCTGCCAGCTGCCGTCTCAGCCCTCCTCGAACCACTCCGTGGCGTAGCCGGACGTGCGCGGGATCATGCACAGGAAGCGCACCGGGGCGGCGGTGCGGTTCTCGTAGGAGTGGGCCACGCCGGCCGGGATGAGGAGGGCGTCGCCGCGCCGCGCCACGGTCTCCCGGCCGTCGAGGCGCACCACCATCTCGCCGTCGAGGATCACCTGCTGGTGCTCGAGGTCGGGGTGGCGGTGGCAGGGGATGGAGCCGCCCGGGCCGAGGGTGAAGCAGCGGGTGAGGAGACGGTCGGCGCCCTCGTCCGGCCCGATCAGGATCTGGATGGTGGCGGCCGAGGAGCGGTCGACCGGGGTCGAGGGCACGGCGGCGATGGGGCGGAGCAGGGCGGTGGGGTGCGGCATGGCGGGACCTCCCAGCCGGTCAACCCGCGGCCCGGGGGCGCCATTTCGCACCGCGGCCGGGGGCAGTGGTACGATCGCCGCGTGCTCGAGCGGCTCGTGGTCCAGTCCCTGGGCATCATCGACTCGGTCGAGCTGGAGCCGGGCCCCGGCTTCATCGCCCTGACCGGCGAGACCGGCGCCGGCAAGTCGCTGCTGGTGTCCTCCCTCAAGCTGCTGGCGGGCGAGCGGGCGACCCCGGACCTGGTGCGGACCGGCGACGAGCGGACGCGGGTCGAGGGCCGCTTCGAGCTGGCCGGCGGCTCGCCGCTCCAGCCCGTGCTCGAGGAGCTGGGCCTGGCCACAGACGCAACCCTGCTGGTGCGGCGGGAGGTGACCGCCGCCGGTCGCAGCCGCGCCTGGGTCAACGACGCGAGCGTCGCCGTCGCCACCCTCGGCCGGCTCGCGCCCGAGCTGGTGTCGATCCTCGGTCAGCACGAGCAGCACGGGCTGGCCGATCCCTCGACGCAGCGGCGGCTGGTGGACGAGTACGGCCGCTACCCGGGCCTGCTCGAGGCGGTGCGGGCCGCCCACGCCGGCTGGGTCGAGGCCGCCGGGTTGGCGGCCGAGCTGGCCGCGCTGGCCGCCCGTCGGCGCGACCGCCTCGACGCCATCGCCTTCCAGCTGGCCGAGATCGACGCCGTGGCGCCGCAGCCGGGCGAGGACCTGGAGCTGCGCGAGCGGCGGCAGCTGCTGCGCCACGCGGTCCGCTTGCTGGAGCTCGAGGGGGCGGTTTTGGGGCGGGTGTCGGAGGGCGACGGGGCGGTGGTCGACCAGCTCGCGCGGGCCGGGCGCGAGGTCGACGAGATGGTCGCCTGTGGCCTCCGCCTGGAGGAGGCGAGCGGCCGCCTGGGCGAGGCGCGGCTGCTGGTCGAGGAGGTGGTGCGCGACCTCTCCCGGCTGCTCGCCGGGCTGGAGCAGGACCCGGCCGAGCTGGACGCGGTCGAGTCGCGCCTGCACCGCCTGGAGCAGCTGCTGCGCAAGTACGGTGAGCCGGTCGAGCGGGTCGTCGAGCACCGGCGGGCGCTGGTCGCGGAGCGGGCCGAGCTGGAGCGGGTGGCGGACCGCCTGGAGGCGGCCGAGAGCGAGGCGCGCGCGGCCCTCGCGGCCTACGACCGGGCCGCGGTCGTGCTCGACCGGGGGCGCCGGCGCGCGGGGGGGGAGCTGCTGGTCGAGGTGGCCGCGGTCCTCGCCCAGCTGCACATGGGTGGCACCCGCCTCGAGCTGCGGTGGCTGCCCCGCGCGGACGCCGCGAGCCCGCTCGAGCGGGACGGGCGGAGGGTGGCGTTCGACGCTGACGGGGTCGAGGAGTGCGAGCTCCTGATCGCCCCCAACCCGGGCGAGGAGCTGCGGCCGCTCGAGCGGATCGCTTCCGGCGGCGAGCTGTCGCGCATCCACCTCGCGCTGCGGACCGCGCTGCGCCGGCGTCGCCCCGGCTCCGGCATGACCTTGCTGTTCGACGAGGTCGACTCCGGGCTGGGCGGGGGGGCGGCCGCGGCTCTGGCCGGACTGCTCACCGACCTGGCGCGGGTCGACCAGGTGTTCGTCGTCACCCACCTGCCGCAGGTGGCGGCGCGAGCCTCGACCCACTACCGGGTGGAGAAGGTGGTCGAAGGCGGGCGGGCGGTGACCCGGGTCGAGCGGCTCGACCGGACGGGGCGAGAGGAGGAGGTCGCCCGCATGCTGGCCGGCGACCGGCTCACCGGCTCGGCCCGGGCCCACGCCCGGGCGCTGCTGGAGAGCCGGTGAGGCGGCTGCGGCTGGCCTCGACCGCCGACCTCGAGCCGGCCGCGGTCGCGGTCGCCTCAGTGCGCGCTGAGGGCGGCGTCGTGCTGCTGCCGACCGAGACCTTCTACGGCCTCGGCGCGGACCCCGAGCAGGACGGCGCGGTGGCGCGGGTGTTCGCCCTCAAGGGCCGCCCGGAGAGCTGGGCGTTGCCGGTGCTGTGCGCGGGCTGGGAGCAGGTCGAGCGGCTGGCGGTGGTGGCGGAGCGCTGGCGCGGGCCGCTGGCGGCCCACTGGCCCGGGGCGGTGAC
>CAYTJW010000893.1:0-2716 GCA_964438135.1 uncultured Thermoanaerobaculia bacterium | reverse complement strand
AGGCGAGGGCCAGCAGCAGCAGGTGGACCGGCTCCCGGTCCGAGCGGTCGAGGCGCCACGTGACCACCACCAGCGCCGCGGTGATCGCCGCCGCGGTGGGCAGGGCGGCGGCGAGGATCGGCAGGAGAGGGGGCATCACGGCGCCACCAGGTCGAGGCTCTGCCCGGCGCGGGCCTGGAACCACGCCCGCGCCGTGCCGACGTCGCGGCGGATCTGGGCCATCAGCTGCGCCGGCGAGGGGAACAGCCGCTCCTCGCGCAGGTGCTCCAGGAAGAAGAGGCGGACGCCCTCGCGGTAGACGTCGGCGGTGAAGTCGAGCAGGTGGCTCTCGACCGTCGTGCCGCTGTTGGTGTAGATGGTCGGCCGTACGCCGATGTTGGTCACCGACGGGAAGGGGCGGCCGAAGGAGGGGATGAAGACCGCCGTGACGTAGACGCCGTTGACCGGCATCAGCTCGCTGCCGACGTCGATGTTGAGGGTCGGGAAACCGAGCCGACGGCCGAAGCGCTTGCCGACCGTGACCTCGCCGTCGACGAACGGGGCGCGCCCGAGCATGGCCCGTGCCTCCCCCACCCGGCCCACCGCCAGCGCCGCCCGGACCCGGGACGACGACACCACGCTGCCGTCGACCTCGACGGTCGGCGCGGCGGCGGCGGCAAAGCCGAGCTCGCTGCCGGCGCGCACGAGGAGGTCGACGTCGCCGCTGCGGCCAACGCCGAAGCGGAAGTTGCGACCGATGTAGACCTCCCGCACCCGCAGCCGGTCGACCAGGACGGTGCGGATGAAGTCCAGGGCCGACATGGCGGCGAGGGTGGGCGTGAAGGGCACCACCAGGACGACGTCGACGCCGGTCCTGGCGATCAGCTGCAGGCGCTGGGCCAGCGTCGTCAGCAGGGGCGGGGCCTGCGCGGGACGGAGCACGGTGAAGGGGTGCGGGTCGAAGGTCATGGCGGCGGCGGTCGTGCCGAGCGCCCGGGCCTGCTCGACGACGTGGCGGAGAACGGCCTGGTGGCCGAGGTGGACGCCGTCGAAGTTGCCGATCGACAGCACCGAGCCCGGCGGCGGTTCGTCCTTGCCCAGCGGGTCGCGCAGGGTCAGCACGCCGTCATCTCTCGACCAGGGCCGGCAGCTCGGCCGGTCGGGTCGAGCTCGGGCCGGGGCGGAGCACCCCCAGGGCACGGCCGACGAGGTCGTAGGGGTGGGCCTCGGTGATCTCGACCGTGATCAGGGCGCCGCTCGGGGCGTCGCCGTCGGTCACCAGCAGCCGGCCGTCGACCTCCGGGGCCTGGCGGGCGAGGTGGGCCTCGGCCAGCAGCTCCATCTCCGCGAGCGGTCCCGTCACCACCGCCGGCAGGCGCTGCCCGACCAGGCCCCGGTTGATCTCCAGCGACACGGCCTGCTGGGCGGCCATGACCCGCGACCGCCGCTCCTCCTTGACCCGGGCCGGGATGGGGTCGCCCAGCTCCGCGCCGGGGATCTCCTCCTGCCACGAGTAGGTGAAGACGCCGACGTGGTCGAAGCGCACCGCGCGGACGAGGGCGAGCAGCTCCTCCAGCTCGGCCTCGCCCTCCCCCGGGAAGCCGACCAGGAAGGTGGTCCGCACGGCCAGCCCCGGCACCAGGCGGCGGGCCCGCTCGACCAGGGCGGCGAAGGCCGCGCCGTCGCCGCCGCGCCGCATCGCCCGCAGCACCCTGGGGCTCGCGTGCTGTAGCGGCAGGTCGAGGTAGGCCAGCAGCCGCGGCTGTGCCGCCATCAGCTCGAGCAGCGACTCGTCGAAGGTCGACGGGTAGGCGTAGAGGACCCGCAGCCACGGGATGCCGGTGGCGTCGAGCAGCGCCCGGACCAGGGCGCAGAGGCCGTGCTCGAGGCCGAGGTCGCGGCCGTAGCGGGTCGTGTCCTGGGCGACCAGCACCAGCTCCTGGATGCCAGCCGCCTCGAGCCGCTGCGCCTCGGCCACCAGGTCGGCGAGCGGGCGCGAGCGGTACGGCCCGCGCATCCTGGGGATGTGGCAGAAGGCGCAGGGGTGGTCGCAGCCCTCCGCGATCTTGAGGTAGGCGAAGCCAGTGGTCGACAGCAGCCGCGGCTGGCGGGCGTCGTAGAGCCGCAACGCCTGGCGCTGCTCCGGGACGCGTCCCCCGAGCTCGCCCCGCACCGCGGCCACCACCTGCTCGAGCTCGTCGAGGCCGACGAAGGCGTCGACCTCCGGCAGCTCGCGCCGCAGCTCGTCGGCGTACCGCTGGGCCATGCACCCGGCCACCACCAGCCGGCGCACCTCCCCGCGCCGTTTGGCCTCGGCCACCTGCAGGATCGCCTCGATCGACTCCCGCTTGGCGTCGACGACGAAGCCGCAGGTGTTGACGACCACGACCTCGGCGCCCGTCGGGTCGGCCGTGATCTCCATGCCCGCCCGGGCCAGGTGACCCAGCATGAGCTCGCCGTCGACCAGGTTCTTGGGGCAGCCGAGGGCGATCATCCCCACCCTGATCGGACGACCGTCGGTCCCACTCCGCCCTGCGCCGGCTCGCGGCATCCCACCTCCGTCCAGGCGCGAAATTCTACCACCGCGGCCGGCACGGGCCGGGGAGCCGGCGCAGCCGTCACCTGTCCTGACGAGGGCCCAGGTGCTCGAGCACCGCCTCGGCGGCGCGGGCCGAGGCGCCGGGGGCGCCGAGCCGCTCGCGCACCGCGGCGAGCAGGGCGCGCTGCTCGGCCAGTC
>CAYTJW010000892.1:0-2717 GCA_964438135.1 uncultured Thermoanaerobaculia bacterium | reverse complement strand
GGGGCCGCTCGGCGCGGCGGCGTTCAACAACGAGTTCGGCCGGCCCGGCCTCGGCGGCTTCTTCCGCGTCTACGAGCAGACCGTGGACGGCGTCCGCCGCGGCTACCACAAGCCGATCATGAGCGCCGGCGGCCTCGGCTCGATCAGCGCGGACCAGACCCGCAAGGTCGCCTTCCCCGCCGGCACCCTGCTGATCCAGCTGGGGGGTCCCGGCATGCGGATCGGCATGGCCGGCGACCGGCTCGAGGCGGCCGACCTGCACCCGCCCGGCGACGCGGCAGGCCTGGCGGGCGCCGTCCTGGCCGAGCCGGACCCGCTGGCGGCCGCGGAGCGACGGCTGCTCGAGCAGGTCCTCGAGCGGTGCGGCTGGCGGATGCAGGAGGCGGCCGACCGGCTCGGCATCTCCCGCGTCACCCTGTGGCGCAAGCTGCGCGAGCACGGCATCGGGCGGGCGTGCTGCGCGTCGTCTCAGGTCTCGGGCTCGGCGGTGAAGCGGTAGCCGACGCCGCGCACGGTGTGGAAGTGGCGCGGCTGGCTCGGGTCGGGCTCGAAGTAGCGGCGGAGGCGGTGGACGAAGGTGTCGAGGGTGCGCGTGGCGGTGTCGAAGCTGTAGCCCCAGACCCGCTCCAGCAGCTCGCCACGGGTGACGACGCGGCCGTCGTTCTCGGCGAAGAAGCGCAGCAGCAGGACCTCGCGCTCGGTCAGGTCGAGGCTCCCGGCCGGGGTGAGGGCGCGCATCGAGGCGAGGTCGACGGTGGTGGACCCGAACCGGATCTGGGGCCCGCGCCGGCTCGGTGACCTCGACCAGGCCGCCCGGCGCAGGATGCCCCGCACCCGCAGCACCAGCTCCTCGACCAGGAACGGCTTGGCCAGGTAGTCGTCGGCGCCGCAGCGGAGGCCGAGGAGGCGGTCGCCGTCGCTGCCGCGCGCGGTCAGGAACAGGACCGGCACGGTGTTGCCGGACGAGCGCAGGCGGCGGCAGACCTCGAGCCCGTCGATGCCCGGCAGCATGATGTCGAGGACCACCAGGTCGACCGGCGCCGCCTCGCGCCCGAGCTCGGCGAGGGCCTCCTCGCCGCTCGCGACGGCGGCGACGCGGAAGCCGTCCATTTGCAGGTTGCGGGTCAGCCCCTGGGCGAGGCGGGCGTCGTCCTCGACGAGCAACAACCGAGGCGCTCCCGGCGGGGCGGTGGCGGTGGTCATGGCCGGCAGGGACCATTCTACAAGGGCCGGGACGCGACGGGCAGGGGCGGGCCCGACCGAGGTCGTTGCGCTGTGGGTGAGCGAGGGCAGCTGGCCTGGGGTCGTGGGGAGGCGGCGGGCCGGTGTCGGGGCATGGCGGGCTGAGGACTGGCGCCCTGGTGGTGGTCGTGGTGAGAGGTTGTCGCAGGGGGTGGCGAACGGGGCGAGCCTTGGGCGGGCTCGTGGAGAAGAGGGCCGTCGGGGTGGCAGCGCGGCAGGGTCGGCGTCAGCCGGCACGGGCAGGGGCAGGTGCAGAGGCGTCTCGACCGCGGTCGGGGCGAGGGCGCTCACACCCGCGGGTGCAGCAGCCGCCAGGTCATGGCGCGCACCTGGTCGAAGAGGTCGAGGGCTGCTCGGGCGCGCCCGAGGTCGACCGCGCCCGCCCCGGCCAAGGTCAGCTCCCCACCCGTTCCCTGCCGCTGCCCCCTGCCGCTGCCCCCTGTCCCTGTCGCTGCCCCCTGTCGCTGCCGCTGCCCGTCGCAGGCCCCTCTCCGCCAAGGCACTGCGACATCGCAACGACCTCCGACCCATCGGGTACGGGTACGGGCACGGGTTCGGGTACGGACAGGAGAGGACCCTCGACCCCTCCGGCGGCCGCCGGTAGAATCGACTCCCGGCGAGGGGTGCGAGGGAGGTGGGCGATGGGACGAGCGCGGCTCTGGTCGCTGGCGGTCCTGGTGGCGCTGGCGGCGACCCCGGCGGCGGCCGGCAAGATCGGCTTCGTCAAGGTCGAGGAGGTCCTGAAGGCGGTGCAGGAGGGGAAGGCGAGGCTGAGGGAGCTGGAGGAGTGGGCCCGACCCCGCACCGAGGAGCTGGCGCAGCTGCGCCAGCGAGTGACCGAGCTGCAGCAGCAGGTCGCGCAGCAGCGGTCGGTGGCGAGCCCCGAGGCGGTGGCGCGGCTGGAGGGGGAGGAGCGGGAGGCGCGGCGGCGGCTGGACGGCGCCACCAGCGCGTGGCAGGCCGACCTCGACGCGCGCCAGACCGAGGTGCTGCGGCAGGTGGTGCCCAAGGTCAACCAGATCGTCAGCGACTACGCCCAGGCCAACGGCTACGACGCGGTCTTCATCATGAAGGACAGCACCCTCCTCTACCTGGCGCCGGCGGCCGACCTGACCTCGACCGTGGTCACCCTCTACGAGCAGCGCTTCCCGCTCCAGCCGTAGTGGGCGGCGGGGTTCGGGCCGGGGTCGCGAGCTCGGCGAGGACGTCGGACAGCGCCCGGTCGAACGCCCCCGGCGCCTCCAGGTTGACGAGGTGGCCGGCCGCCGGGATCAGCCGCAGCCGGCCGTCTGCCAGGGTGAGCGCCATGGCGCGGGCGACCTCGGGCGGGGTGATCACGTCGTCGGCGCCGGCCACCACCAGGGCCGGGACCGCGAGGGCGGCCAGCACCGCCGTCGAGTCGGCGCGGTCGCGCATGGCGGCGAGGGCGGCGGCGACGCCGTCCGGCCGCTGGCCGAGCATGACGGCGCGGGCCG
>CAYTJW010000891.1:0-2720 GCA_964438135.1 uncultured Thermoanaerobaculia bacterium | reverse complement strand
GGCGGCACCGCCTCGCGCGCCGCCGGGGACGGCAGCTCGACCACGGTCGCGGTCTCGCGCGGCGCGCTCTCGCCGGGCTCGACGATGGTCACCAGCGGGTCGCCGACCCGGATCTCGGCGCCGGCTGAGGCGTGCAGCCGCGCCACCACCCCGGCCCGGGGGGACGGCAGCTCGACCACCGCCTTGTCGGTCTCGACCGTGAGCAGGGGCTGGTCCTCGGCCACCGCCGCGCCCTCGGCCACCAGCCACTCCACCACCCGCCCCTCGTGGATCCCCTCACCGACATCCGGGAACTGGAAGACGAAGGCCATGGGCTAGAACTCCAGGGTGCGACGCGCGGCGGCGACGACCCGCTCGCGGTTGGGCAGGTAGAGGCTCTCCAGGCGCGGCAGCGGCATGACGGTGTCGAAGCCGCCCACCCGCTGCACCGGCGCCTCCAGGTCGAGCAGCGCGTGCTCGCCGATCAGGGCCGCGATCTCGCCGCCGAAGCCGTTGGTGAGCGGCGCCTCGTGCACCACCACCGCCCGGCCGGTCCTGCGCACCGAGGCGAGGACGGTGTCGCGGTCGAGCGGGTTGAGGGTGCGCAGGTCGACCACCTCCGCCGACACCTGCTCCCGGGCGAGCGCCTCGGCCGCGTCCAGACACGTGCGGACCGCCGCCCCCCAGGAGATCAGGCTCACGTCCTTGCCGGCCCGGACCACCTTCGCCACCCCCAGCGGCACGGTGTAGGGGCCGCGCGGCACCTCGTCGCGGAAGGCGCGGTAGAGCCGGGTCGGCTCCATGAACACGACCGGGTCGTCGTCGCGGATGGCGGCGATCAGGAGCCCCTTGGCGTCGCGCGGGTTGGACGGGAACACCACCTTGACCCCGGGGGTGTTGAGGAGCAGCGACTCGTAGCTCTCGGAGTGGTGCTCGGGGGCGTGGATGCCGCCGCCGGCCGGGGTCCGCACCACCAGCGGCACGTGCATGCGGCCGCGGGTGCGGTTGCGGAGGCGGGCGGCGTGGCCCAGCAACTGGTTGACGGCCGGGTAGAGGAAGCCCATGAACTGGATCTCGACCACCGGCCGGAAGCCGGTGGCGGCCAGGCCGACGGCGGTGCCGACGATGGCGCTCTCGGCCAGCGGCGTGTCGATCACGCGCTTCGGCCCGAACTGCCCGAGCAGCCCGTCGGTGGCGCGGAACACGCCGCCGTCGACGCCCACGTCCTCGCCCATCACCAGCACGTCCGGGTCGCGCTCCATCTCGTCGCGCAGGGCGTCGCGGATCGCCTGGGCGACGGTCAGGCGGTCGACCGCCGCGTGCGGCAGGCGGTGCAGGAGCTCGGCGGCGGCAGCGTGATCGGCGCTCACGGTCGCACCTCCGCGGCCAGGGCCGCCATCTGCTCCTCGAGGTGCCGCGGCAGCTCGGCGTACATGTGGCGGAAGACCTCGGTCGGCTCCTGCGGCGGCATGGCCTCGAAGGCCTTGACCTGCTCGTCCACCCAGCGCGCGGCCTCCTCGTCGACCGCCGCCGCCCCGGCCTCGTCGAGCAGGCCGCGGCCCTCGAGGTAGAGGCGCAGGCGGCGGAGCGGGTCGCGCCCCTGCCACGCCTCCACCTCCTCCCGAGGCCGGTAGCGACTGGCGTCGTCGGCGGTGGTGTGGTCGCCGAGGCGGTAGGTGACCGCCTCGACCAGGGTCGGCCCGTCGCCGCGCCGCGCCCGCTCGAGCGCCTCGACGGTGGCGGCGTACACCGCCAGGACGTCGTTGCCGTCGACCTGGAGGCCCGGCATGCCGTAGGCGTGCGCCTTCTGCGCCAGCGTCCGGGACGCGGTCTGGGACGCGAGCGGGATCGAGATCGCCCACTGGTTGTTCTGGATCACGAACACGGTCCGGGCGCGGAACACGGCGGCGAAGTTGAGCGCCTCGTGGAAGTCGCCCTGCGAGGTCGAGCCGTCGCCGCCGAACACCACCGCCACCGCCGACTCGCCGCGCAGGGCCAGGCCCATGCCGACCCCGGCGCCGTGCTGCCACTGCGAGCCGACCGGGACGGCCACCGGGAAGCAGCGCACCCCCTCCGGGTAGCAGGAGCCGCGCTCGTCCCCCGCCCAGTAGGCGTACAGGGTCGGCGCCGGCACGCCGCGCAGGAGCATCAGCCCGTTCTCGCGGAAGGCCGGGATCAGCCAGTCCTCCGCCGCCATCGCCAGGCCCACCCCGGCCGACACCGCCTCCTGGCCGCGGTTCGGCGCCCACGTGCCCATTCGGCCCTGCCGCTGCAGCTTGAGCGCCTTGTCGTCGAAGGCGCGCATCCGCACCATCTGCCGGTAGAGCTCCACCAGCTGCTCGCCGGTGAGGTCCGGCGCCAGCGCCGGGTCGACCCGGCCATCCGGGTCGAGGATCTCCAACCTCTCGGTCACCGCCTGGTACACCACGTCTCTCGGCATGGCTCTCCCCTCGCCCGTCCGGGACGCCGCGGTCAACACCGGCCGTCCGTCCCCTATTCCGTCGGCCGCCGGCAGGGCCGGAAAGCGACTCGAGACTCAAACTCGGCACGCGGCGCGAGAAACGTCTATCCTCCGCACGACGGCCCGGCCGCTCGCGACCGCGCCGCCCGGACAACGCAGTGTCGCCGACCCCCTTCCCCGACTCTACCGCACGGCCCCCGTCGCCGGGGACCGACGCCGCGCCGTGAGCCAGCTGCTCCGAGCGCGCCAGCTGCGCCGCGGGCAGCGAGGCTTAGGCGCC
>CAYTJW010000890.1:925-2723 GCA_964438135.1 uncultured Thermoanaerobaculia bacterium | reverse complement strand
GCGCGCCAGCACGAACCAGACACCGAGCCCCAGGGGAACCTGGGGCATCTTGGTCGAGGGCGCAGGGCGGTCGCAGCCGGCGGTGTAGAAACCACGGGGATCGGCCCTGGGCGCAGCGGATCACACCAACGGAACGTCGGCTGGTCGATCCGTGGCAGGGCGGCGACCCGTAGACAACGGCGACCAAGACCCTGACCACCAAGGCCTCGGGCGACCCCCGCTCCAGCTCGGCGGGCACGCCGCGGGCGACGATGTCGCGCTCGGCGAGCATCGCGAGCAGCGCCCGCGCCCGCGCGCCCTCGAGCACCGCGAAGACCTCCTCTGGCCGACCATCCTCGATCCTCCTCTCGCCGTGCTGCCGCGTGAAGATTGCATGAAACACGAACCTGGCGCCCATTTCGACCCCCCGGCGGGGTGAGCCGTCGGCCCTGCAGCGGGCCGACGGCACCGCCTGTGGCACCGGTTGGGCGGGCCGGCACACCCGATCCGTTGTCCTCGGCGGAGACCTGAGGGGCCCGGCAGTACAGGCCTGCAAACCGGGGCCTTGGGGCCCGTGAAGGTCGAGGCGGCGGTCCGCGGAGGGCGTGTCGCGCCCGAGGAGGTTGGATGACCGGTCGGTTCCTCGCGTTCTGGTCCGTCTTCTGCCTGCTGGCCGTGACCGCGATCGCGGCCCCTCCCGACCCGGCCGCGGGACCACTGGCCGGGACGCCCGCCGCCGGGCCTGAGGAGCTCGGCGAGCCGCTGCTCGGCAACCTGCCCTGGGTCGCCGTCCTGTGCCGGTTCCCCGACGTGCCCGAGCTGCCGTTCTCAGCGAGTCAGGTCCAGGACCTGCTGTCCGACCAACCGGGGCGGCTCGATCACTACTGGCGCGAGGCCTCGTACGGTCAGTACGACATCGGCGGCAGCCTGGCGGTGGGCTGGGTCGCGCTGCCGCGGCCGTTCGCCGACTACGACCCGGACGGTGTCGACTCCCCGGTCCTCGACTGCCTGGCGGCGGCCGACCCGTTGGTCTACTACCCGGCCTACGACGGCGTCATGACCTTCTACAACCGGGCCAACAACGGCGCCTTCGGCGGTTCCGGCGAGCTGACCCTGGACGGCGTCACCCGCATCTGGAAGGTCGCCCACATGCAGACCGCGCTCGGCCACGCGCCCTCGGTCCACGAGAGCGGTCACGCCCATCGACTGCCCCACACCTTCCACCAGGACCTCGCCCGCCCCAACCTGTGGACGCCGATGGGGTCGTTCGCCGGCATCGGCACGGTCGACCCTGCGGTCGGCCCGCTCGCGTTGCACCTGTCCGCCTTCGAGAAGGACCTGCTCCACTGGCTCGGCCCCTCCCAGGTGCTGGAGGTGAGCTCGGACGGGTGCCACCAGGCCCACCTCGACGCGGTCGAGCTCGCGCAGGCGCCGGGCGTGCGCCTGGCGAGGGTCTCCCTCGGCGACGGTGACCACTTCTACACGGTCGAGGCGCGGGCCTCGGTGGGTCTCTACGACGCCGCCCTGCCCGGGGCGTTCGTCGTCATCCACGAGGTCGACCTGACCCGGGTCTCGAGCCCGGCGGTGGCGGTCAGCCGTGACCAGCGGCCGGTCGGGCCATGGTGGGACGTCGAGGGCACGGCGTGGCGGCCGGGCGAGGTCTTCTCGGACCCGGCGCGGCAGGTCGAGGTCGCGGTCGGCCCGGCGACCGGCACCGGCTTCGAGGTGACCCTGTGCCGGGGCGAGCCCGCAGCCGAGCTGTTCGCTGACGACCTCGAGCTCGGCGACACGCGCCAGTGGACCTCGGTCGAGGGCGCCG
>CAYTJW010000890.1:0-915 GCA_964438135.1 uncultured Thermoanaerobaculia bacterium | reverse complement strand
GTCTACTGGACCGCCCTCGCCCGCGTCATGCGGTCGACCACCGCCGGCGCCAACGTCGAGGGGGTCTACGCGACCCCGGGCACCGGCCGCCCGATCGGCGTCGCGGTCGACCCGGTCCGCCGCAAGGTGTACTGGTCCGACGAGATCAGCGACTCGATCCACCGCGCCAACCTCGACGGCTCCGCGGCCGAGGCGTTGCTGTCCGTCGGGGTGCAGGGCCCGGCCCACCTCGCCGTCGACCCGGTCGCGGCGGTCCTGTACTGGGCCGAGGCCGCCGGCCACGTGATCCGTGCCGCCGGGCTGGACGGGTCGGGCGCCCGCGACGTGGTGCAGGCGCAGTACCCGCGCGGCCTCGCCGTCGACACGGTCCACGGTCGGCTCTACTGGACCACCGGCAACGGGGTGTACCGCGCCAACCTCGACGGCTCCGACGCCCACCTGGTCGCGGTCGCTGCCGGGCGCGCCGGCGACGTGGCGGTGGCACCGAGCCTCGGGCTGCTGGTCTGGGCCGTCGAGGGCACGGTGTTCCAGCAGGACGGCGGCATCCAGGTCTCCGACCTCGACGGCGCGGACGTGGTCACGATCGTCAGCGGGCGGTGGGATCCGGAGGCGGTCGACGTGGACGAGGCCGCCGGCACGGTCTACTGGGTCGACTCGGTCACCGGTCTGGTCGAGCGCTCGCGCCTGGACGGCTCGGCTGTCGAGACCCTGGCCACCGAGGGGATGCAAGGTCCGTTCGGGGTCGCCGTCGTCAGCCCTGACGCCGACTGAGGCGCCCCGCCCGGAGCGCCCTCTCGGCGGGAGACCCGTCGAGGCGCTGGACGGGCGGACCGGGTCGCCCCATCACGCGACCGCGGGCCGCTGCGATGGGTCGCCTCCCTCCCCGGCGTCGCCGGCCGGTCCCGCCGTGGGCAC
>CAYTJW010000889.1:0-2742 GCA_964438135.1 uncultured Thermoanaerobaculia bacterium | reverse complement strand
GAGTGGGGGCCGACGATGACCGACCACCCGGGCAGGGAGCAGGAGCCAGACCTCGACCGCGGCCCAGGCGCCGCGGCGCCGGTCGTGACCCCGGACGCGATGCCCACCCTGTCCGTGGCCGCCGTCGCTGCCGCGGCCGGCCCGGCGGTTGCCGCCGCGCCCGCTCGGGCGCCCGAGTCGATCGGCGACTACCGCGTCGTCGGCCTGCTCGGCCAGGGCGGCATGGGCGTCGTCTGGGAGGCCGAGCAGCGCCACCCCCACCGCCGCGTCGCCCTCAAGGTGATGCGGCAGGGCCACTTCGTGGACGACCTCCACGCCCGCCTGTTCCACCGCGAGGCCGAGGTCCTCGGCCGCCTCAAGCACCCCAACATCGCCGCCATCTACGAGTCCGGCCACACCGCCGACGGCCACGACTTCTTCGCCATGGAGCTGGTGCGGGGCCCGACGCTGGGCGCGTGGCTGGCGAGCCGCCCGCAGCTGGTGACGCCGCCGGAGCTCGAGCTGCGTCTCCGCCTCTTCCGCACCATCTGCGACGCGGTCAGCTACGCCCACCAGCGCGGCGTCATCCACCGCGACCTCAAGCCGTCCAACATCGTCGTCACCGACGAGACCTCAACCGCTGCCAGCGGCACCGGCCCGGCCGCGCCCACGGTCAAGATCCTCGACTTCGGCCTGGCCCGCATCACCGACGTCGAGGCAGTGCCGGCGTCGCTCGCGACCGAGGTGGGGATGATCAAGGGCACCCTCCAGTACATGGCCCCCGAGCAGGCGCGCGGCCAGGCCGAGGCGATCGACGTGCGGACCGACGTCTACGCCCTCGGCGTGATCCTGTACGAGCTGCTGTCGGGCCGGCGCCCGTACGACGTCCTCGGCACGGCCCTGGCCGAGGCGGTGCGGGTGATCTGCGAGCAGCCCCCGCGCTCCCTGAGCCTCGGCTGGAGCGGCACCCGCCGGCTCGACCTGGACGTCGAGACCATCGTCGGCAAGGCGCTCGAGAAGGACCCGGAGCGCCGCTACGGCAGCGTCGCCGCGCTGGCCGAGGACCTCGAGCGGTACCTCACCTCGCAGCCGATCGCCGCCCGCCCGCCGGCGCGGGCCTACCGGGTGCGGAAGTACGTCGAGCGGCACCGGGCGCTGGTCGCGGCCGGGGCTTCGATCGCCGTCATCCTGGCGGTCTCGAGCGTGGTCAGCACGGCGATGCTGCTGCGCGCCCGCACCGCGGCGGCCGAGTCGGAGCAGGTCGCGGCGTTCCTCGGCGAGATGCTGACCGGGGTCGGGCCGTCGGTGGCGCGGGGGCGGGACACGACGATGCTGCGCGAGATCCTCGACCGCACCGCGGAGCGGGTCGCCCGGGAGCTGTCCGGGCAGCCCGAGGTCGCGGCGGGCATCCAGCTCGTGCTCGCCGAGACCTACCAGCAGCTCGGCGAGCTGGGCCCGGCCGCGAGCCACGCCAGCGCGGCGCTCGCCACCCACCGGCGACTGCACGGGCCCGACCACCCGTCCGTGGCGCAGGACCTGTGGGTGCTGGGCACCGTGGCGTGGAACCGCGGCGACCTGGCCGGGGCGGAGTCGCTCTTCCGCCAGGTCCTCGCCGTCCGCGAGCGGCTCGAACCGCGGCCGAGCGAGGGGCTGGCCGACGCCCTGACCGACCTGGGCAACGTCCTGGCCGAGGCCGGCCGCTACGACGAGGCCGAGCCCCTGCTGCGGCGGGGGCTCGAGGTGAAGCGCTCGCTGCTCGGCGCGGACCACGCCTCGGTCGCCACCAGCCTCAACAGCCTCGGCAACCTGATGCACTACCGCGCCGCGTACGACGAGGCCGAGGCGCTCTACCGCGAGGCCCTCGACATGCACCGCCGACTGCTGGGCGAGGACCACCCCCACGTCGCGGTCGACCTCGCCAACCTCGGCCACCTGCGCCTGAACCGGGGCGACCTCGAGGGCGCCGAGGCGCTGATGCGCGAGGCCCTGGCGCTGAACCGGCGGCTGTACGGCGGCGACCACCCGACGGTCGCCAAGGGCCTCTCGTCGCTCGGCCAGGTCCAGGGCCGCCGGGGCGACTGGGCCGGGGCCGAGGCGAGCAGCCGCGAGAGCCTCGCCATGCGCCAGCGGCTGCACGGCGACGGCTCCAGCCCGGTCGCCGACGCCCTCGGCGAGCTCGCCCTGATCGTCGCCGAGCGGCAGGGGCAGGGCGCCGCCGTGCCGCTGCTGCGGCAAGCGCTGGCCATCCACCGCCGCACCCTGGCCGCGGACCACCCCTCCGTCGCCACCGACCTCGCCAACCTGGCCTACGCCCTCGCCGCCGGGGACGAGCTCGACGAGGCCGAGGCGCTCTACCGGGAGGCCCTGGCGCTGATGGTCGCGAGCCGCGGCGAGCGCCACCCGACCGTCCTGCTCAACCGCAACAACCTCGCCCGCCTCCACCAGCGCCAGGGCGACCTCGACCGCGCCGCGGCCCTGTTCCGCGAGGTCCTCGAGGGGCGCCGCGCGGCGCTGGGGGAAGGGCACAACCAGGTGGCGGTGACGATGCACGACCTGGCCGGGGTGCTGCGGGAGCAGGGCCACCTGGTCGAGGCGGAGGCGATGCTCGCCGACGCGGCGGCGCGGATCGAGGCGGCCCTCGGCCCCGGCAACCCCACCACCCTGGTGATCCGCGCCAGCCACGGCCGCGTCCTGTGCGACCTGGGCCGGGCCGCCGAGGCCGAGGCGGAGCTGCGCGCGAGCCGCGACGGCCTGGCGGCGACC
>CAYTJW010000888.1:0-2742 GCA_964438135.1 uncultured Thermoanaerobaculia bacterium | reverse complement strand
AGAAAACCGCGCCCCACAGCCGAATTCACGCGGTTCCTCGTAGCCGGCGACACCCGAGGTGGGGAGCTTCAAGCGGCTGGTGCTGGGTCTTGACCTGCTCTACGCCATGGGCGCGGTGGCACTCGACGACGGCCTCCTCAAGAGGGCGGCGCCATGATCCACGCGGTTCGGGCCAACCGGGAGTCGTTCAGGACCCTCGAGCTGTCCGCCGGCTTCAACGTGGTGCTCGCGGACCGCACCAAGGAGTCGACCAAGAAGGACTCCCGCAACGGGCTCGGCAAGACCACCCTGGTCGAGGTCATCCACTTCTGCCTCGGCGCCAGCGCCCGAGCGAGGCAAGGGCTACGGGTACCGGCTCTGGCTGGCTGGGAGCTCTCGCTCGAGCTCGACGTGGGAAAGCGGCGGGTCACGGTCTACCGCAGCGTCGACACCCCGAGGCGGGTCGAGATCGAGGGGGAGACCGGCGGCTGGCCGGCCGCGGAGCGCAGCGGCGAGCGACTGGTCATGCACGTCAACGAGTGGACCCGGATCCTCGGCGAGGAGATGTTCGGGGTGCCGTCGGAGGATGGGAAGTACCCGCCCTCCTTCAGGTCCCTGATCTGCTACATGGCCCGCCGCGGGCGCGACGCCTTCTCCACCCCCTTCGAGCACTACCGCAAGCAGCTCGAGTGGGACAAGCAGGTCAACAACGCGTTTCTCCTCGGCCTCTCCTGGGAGAACGCCGCGGCCTGGCAGAAGCTCAAGGACGACGAGAGCGTCCTCTCGGCGCTGAAGGCGGCGGTGGCGTCGGGTCTGGTCGAGGGGATGATGGGCGGGAGCGTCGGCGAGCTCGAGGCGGAGAAGGTCCGCCTCGAGGAGACGGCGCGCCGGCAGGCCGAGGAACTCGAGTCGTTCAGGGTCCACCCGCAGTACCGGGAGATCGAGCAGGAGGCGTCCGCCCTCACCCAGCAGATCCACGCGCTGAGCAACGAGAACGTGACCGACCGCAGGATGCTCGGCTTCTACCAGGAGGGGCTGGTCGAGACCGGCGAGGCCGACCCCGAGGAGGTGGCGAAGCTGTACCGGCAGGCCGGTGTCCAGCTGCCCGGCGCGGTGCTGCGCAGGCTCGAGCAGGTGCAGAGCTTCCACATCCAGCTGGTCAGCAACCGCCGGGCGTTCCTGGCCGCAGAGGTGGAGCGTATCGAGGCCGCCATCGAGACCAGGGAGGCCGAGATCCAAAGGCTCACGGCGAGACGCGCAGAGCTGATGGCGATCCTCCGCCAGCACGGGGCGCTGGACGAGTACACCCTGCTCCAGCAGCGGCACCTCGGCACCACCGCCCAGCTCAAGGACCTCGAGACCAGGATCGCCAACATGCGGAAGTTCGAGGCGGGTCGAAGCGCGCTCAAGATCGAGCAGGAGCGCCTGCACCAGCGGGCCCGCAGAGACCACGACGAGCGCAAGGCGATCCGCGAGCGCGCCATCTCGCTCTTCAACGCGCACTCGGAGGCCCTGTACGAGGCGCCGGGCCGGCTGGTCATCGACATCGGCGACAAAGGGTTCAGGTTCAACGTGGACATCGAGCGCTCCGGCAGCCAGGGCATCGACAGCATGAAGGTGTTCTGCTACGACCTCATGGTGGCCCAGCTCTGGGCCGGGAAGCACCCCTCACCCGGCTTCCTCATCCACGACAGCACCATCTTCGACGGCGTCGACGAGCGCCAGGTCGCCCTGGCCCTGGAACGGGCGGCGCTTATCTCCCGCCAGGCCGGCTTCCAGTATCTCTGCACGCTCAACTCCGACACGCTGCCACGCCAGGAACTCTCCGCGGACTTCGGCATCGACAGCTTCGTCCGCCTCAGGCTCACCGACGACAAGCCCGAAGGAAGCCTGCTCGGAATCAGGTTCTGATCGCTGGGCCACCGTGAGGTGATCAGGAGACCCTGGTGGCGACAAAGCCGCTGGCACCGACTGCCTTGAGTTCCGCGAGAATCCTCGCCGACACAACAAACGGCCCATTCCAAGTGGAAATACGGAAGGCATGATGAGAGCCAACCCGCACCGGATCGACTCTCAACTCCAGCACCATGTTTGGTTTGCCCTCACGATCATACGTCAGGTTGGATCGCTCCTCGTCGAGGCAGTCAACAGAACACAGCAAGTTCACGATCGCGACAGGACTGCCGTCTTCGGTTCTTGCAGGAACACATTGGATGTCCTCGCCCGCAATTGCCTCGAAGACGCTTGCAGCCCGGGGAGAGACGTAGGGAATGTCAAGCTCGCCGAAGACCACATCACGCTTGAGACCCGGCTCCAGTACTGGAACCACCAGGTTTCCCTGGCCTTCGAACCGTTTGCACATGGTGAAGGCCCAGACGTCAACCTCTGCTCCTGTGGTAGCCACTCGTGGCGTCCCTAGCCACCACTGATCCTCATCCGCCTCATCACTGAAGAGTTCGAAGTAGTCCATCAGAGCCCGAGCATGGATGCCTTCATCTCGGCTTTGGTCGCTGGAGAGGTAATCAGCCCACGCAAGGCACTCGCCGGGTCTGCGAGTTCTCTGCGAATCCTGAACAACTCCCTCTGAAACCGCGCGCTGTACTCCGCCGTGTGTGGAGCCAGACCCGCCACCGCCTGCCTCAGTCGCCTATAGACAACGGCGTTGTAGTACCCATGGGGCCCGACATGGCCCGGGATCCGGATCTTGTTGAGACCTAACCTGAGCGGTTCTGGGGGGTGGAAGGGCCCCACCTGTTGGTGTAA
>CAYTJW010000887.1:0-2745 GCA_964438135.1 uncultured Thermoanaerobaculia bacterium | reverse complement strand
GACCTTCGCGATGTCCTGCAGGATCTCCCGCGCGGCCGCTCGGCGGTCGGCGGCCGAACCGCCCCCTCGACCGGCAGGCCGACCGCGGCCGGTGGCGGCGGCGCGGCGTGGACCTCGCGCGACAGGCGCTCGACCGTCTCGACCAGCTTCAGCGCCTCGAAGGGCTTGGAGATGATCTCGGAGCACCCGGCGGCGAGAGCGCGATCCCGGTCGAAGGGCTCGAACGTCCCGGTGAGCAGGATGACCGGGATGTGGAGCGTGGCCGGGCTCGACTTGACCTGCTGGCAGACGTCGTAGCCGTCCCGCCCGGGCATGATGACGTCGCAGATGACGATGTCCGGCCGGACCTGTGGCAGCCGCTGGAGCAGGTCGTCGCCGGACGACACGGCCACCACGGTGAAGCCGGTCTCGGCGAAGGTGAGCTCGACGACCTTCTGGATGGTCAGGCTGTCATCGGCGAGAAGGATGGTACCGCCCATGGTCTCTCCCCTCTCCACGGCGCGCACGGCGGGGATGGCCCGCATTGCCGCTGTTCGGGGCCCGCTCCCTGGCGCCGTGCACGAAGGCTATCTCGCTCCCTCTGGTTGTGTACCACGAAGGCTCCGAGCGTGTCAACGAAGTCACGGTCGCGGCAAGAGCTTGAGGTCAGCCGGTCGCGCCCCCGAGGCGACGGAAGAACGGCAGGGCCCGGAGCGGTCGCTCCGCCTCCGCCTCGGCCAGGCGGTCGAGCCAGAGCGACAGCGAGGGCCCGGGCCGGGCCGGTATCGCCGCCACTGGCGAGCGGCGCGTGAGCGCGAGGTGCTGGAGGTCGGCAGCGTCGAGCCGGGGGCTGGTGGGCGGGGCGCAGCGGCGGCACAGCGGCTGCCCGTCCTGCGGCTGCCACCACGGCGGCTCCTCGAGCGGCGCGCCGCAGGCGGTGCAGCGGTCGAGGGGGGGGAGGACGCCGCCCAGGGCGAGCACCCATGCCGCCACGTAGGCGACCGCAATGTGGGCGTCGGCGCCGGCCAGGAGGGCCTCGAGCACCGAGCGACCGAGTCGGAAGGAGAGCGGCGCCGGCTGTGCTGGGGGGCAGAAGGTCGCCAGCAGCTCGGCGGTCACCGCCGCGGCGGTGGCGCGCTCGAGGTCGGCGGCGCGGGGGAAGGAGGACAGCAGGAGGTCGACGCCGCGGAAGGTGGCGCGCTCGGCGTGGGGCGGCTGGATGGCGCTGACGCGCACCAGCGACAGGGTCTGGGTGGCCGCGGTCCGCGGCACCCGGCCGCCGCGGGCGCCGCGCAGGACGCCCCGCACCGTGCCGTGCTCGTGGGTCAGCACGGACAGGATGAGGTGCCGCTCGCGGAACGGGTGGGTGTCGAGGACCAGGGCGTCGTCGTCGAGCGCGGCCACGGCGGGAGAGTAGCGCAGAAGGGGGGTGCGGGTCAGGGGGGCTGGCGGCACCCTCGCCGCGGATCGAGGCGCGCGCCGTGGCGGTTGCTCGCGACGCGACCTGAGCCTGGGCCGGGGCGTGGACCCGGCCCCCGCACCGGCGCCGACCACGACCACGTCCGCGTCACTGCGCCGGGGCGCCCCGCGGGACCGGGCTCGACCGTGGGGCTCTCGTCCCCTCAGGGGCCCTGGGGGGCCTGGCCCGGCGGCGCCAGCCCGGCGGCGAAGCGGCGGACCTCGGGGTCGTCGCCGGCCACCTCCAGCGCCCGCCGCACCCAGGAGCGGGCCGCGGCCAGGTCGCCGCGGCCGCGGTCGACCATGGCGAACAGCAGCAGGCGTTTGCCGGCCACCAGGCGTCGCACCAGCTCCTCGCCGCCGGGCGGCAGGTCGCGGATCAGGGGCAGCGGCGAGCGGTACGCCTCCACCAGCGCCCGGGCGTTGTCGACCCAGAGGCCCGGCCGGTACGCGGCGGCGCCGGCGAACTCGAGCCGGGGGCGGAGGTCCGACTCCACCGGGCCGGCGCCGAAGGCGCGGCAGGCGGCGGGGTCGAGGGTCAGCAGCGCCGCCACCTGCTCGGGCGAGGCCAGGGCGGACTCCGCGAGCTCCGGCAGGAGGGCGTGGCTGGCGAGCCGGCGCTGCCACCGCGGCCAGTCGAGCTCGAGCGGGCGGTCGCTGCCGACCATGACGGCGTGGCTCAGGGTGAACAGCACCCAGCTGTCGGGGAAGGCCTGCTGGAAGGTCGCGACCGCCCGCCGCAGCTCGGCGGTGGGCAGGCGGTGGAGCGGCAGGTACTGGCAGACCACGCCGCCCGGCGCCAGGCGACTCCGGCACAGGCGGAAGAAGTCCAGCGAGTAGAGGGGGGCCGAGCCGAGCAGGGGGTGGACCGGGTCGCAGGTGATGACGTCGAGGGCGGGGCCGCCGAGGAGGAGGTGGTTGCGGCCGTCGTTCGCCGCCACCCGCACCCGCGGGTCGTCCAGGACGCGGTGGTTGAGGGGGGCGAAGAACGACGCGCTGGCGAGGACCGCGGGCACGAGCTCGGCCACCTCGAGGCGCTGCACCTCGGGGCAGGCCGCCACCGTGGCGGTGGTGACGCCGGCGCCGAAACCCACCACCAGGGCGTGCCGTGGCGCCGGGTGGAGGAGGACCGGCGCGAGGCCGAGGACCCGAACCACCTTGAGCGCCTCGGCGGTGGTGCCGATGACCGCGTTGTTGTCGACGTGCATCGAGCGGACGCCGGTGGACCGGTCCTCGCTCACCACCACCGTCCCGGCCGCGGACTCGCGGTAGGCGAGGACCCGCGCCGTCGCGCTGGGGCCCACCATC
>CAYTJW010000886.1:0-2751 GCA_964438135.1 uncultured Thermoanaerobaculia bacterium | reverse complement strand
GCCCCAGCCCTTCGGCGAGCTCGGCGAGGGCGCCTGCCGGGCGCTGCTCGTCGGCCGCGACGGGGCGCTGTGGCTGGCAACGGCCGGCGGCCTGGCCGTCTGGCGCGGCGGCCCGGTCGAGGTCCTGGGCGAGGCCGAGGGGCTGCCGAGCCGGCAGGTGCGAGCCCTCGCCGAGGACGCGGACGGCGGGGTCTGGGTCGGCACCCAGGACGCCGGGGTGGCGCGCTGGGCGGGCGGGAGGGTGTCGGCGTTCTCGTCCCGCCACGGCCTCACCCACGACCTGGTCCGGGCCATCGCCCAGGACCGCGAGGGCAGCGTCTGGGTCGGCACCAACGGCGGCCTCGACCAGTTGCTGGAGGCCAAGGTCGCGGCCCTGACCAGCCGCGCCGGGCTGTCGAACGACTTCGTGCGGGCGGTGTTCGAGGACCGGGACGGCGTGCTCTGGATCGGCACCGACGGCGGCGGCGTCGACCGCTTCGTCGACGGCCGCCTGGCGGGCGCGCTGTCGACCGCCGACGGCCTGCCGTCGAGCTCGGTGCGGGCCATCGCCCAGACGCCGGACGGCGCCCTGTGGTTCGGCACCCGGGCCGGCGTCTGCCGCTACCAGGGCGGACGGGCACGCTCGCTGACCCGCGCCGACGGACTGTCCGGCGACCTGGTGCGCGCCCTCTACGTCGACCGCGGCGGCACGCTCTGGGTCGGCACCGAGCGCGGCGGTCTCGACCGGCTGGCAGGGGAGCGGGCGGAGCCGGTCGACCTCGGCGACGACCTCGGCGACGACGTGCGGGCGCTGCTGGAGGACAGCCGCGGGCAGCTGTGGGTGGCGACCAACGCCGGCGTCGCGCTGGTGGTGGACGGCCGCCTCCGGCGCAGCTACCACGTGCGGGACGGCCTCGCCCACGACAACGTGTTCTGCTTCCACGAGGACCGCCGCGGCAGCCTGTGGATCGGCAGCGAGGGCGGGCTGAGCCGTCTCCGCGACGGCCGGCTCGCGGTCGTCGACGCCTCGGCCGGGCTGGTCTCCGAGCGCGTCTACTGGATGCTCGAGGACGACCTCGGCGACCTCTGGGCCTCGTCCAGCCACGGGGTCAGCCGCATGGCGCTCGAGTCGCTGGACGCGGTCGCGGACGGCCGCGCCGAGCGGGTCGAGGTCGAGCACTTCGACACCGCCCACGGCATGCCGACCAGCCACTGCAACGGGGTGTCGCAACCGGCGGGCTGGCGCACCCGGGCCGGCCGGTTGTGGTTCCCCACCACCGCCGGCGCGGTCGAGGTCGACCCGCGCCGGCTGGTGCACAACCGCCTGCCGCCGCCGGTGGTGGTGGAGCGGGTGGTGGTCGACGAGGTCGAGCTCGAGCGGTCGCCGACCGCCGTGGTCGACCCCGGCCGGCATCGCCTCGAGCTCCACTACACCGCCCTCAGCTTCGTCGCCCCGGAGAGGGTGAGGTTCCGCTTCCGGCTGGACGGCTTCGACCGCGACTGGACCGAGGCCGGGCCCCGCCGCACCGCCTACTACACCCGGCTGCCGCCGGGCTCCTACACCTTCCGCGTCACCGCCTGCAACAGCGACGGGGTGTGGAGCCCGGCCGGGGCGTCGCTCGCGGTCCGCGTCCGGCCGACCTGGTGGCAGACCTGGTGGTTCCGGCTGGCCTCGGCGGCGCTGGGCCTGGCGGCGCTGGCAGGGCTGGTGTCGCTGCGGACCATGCGCCTGCGGCGGCGGGCCGCGGAGCTCGAGGCGCGGGTCGCCGAGCGGACCGCGGCGCTCGAGGCGGAGCGGGACAAGCTCGAGGCGGCCAACCGCGAGCTGGAGGCCCTCGAGCGGGCGCTGGCGGCGAAGAGCCGCGAGGCCGAGCAGGCCAGCGCCGCCAAGAGCTCGTTCCTGGCCACCATGAGCCACGAGATCCGGACCCCCCTCAACGCCATCGTCGGCATGGGCAGCCTGCTCCTCGACACCACCCTGTCGGCGGAGCAGGAGGAGTACGCGACCACCGTCCGCGCCGCCGGCGACTCCCTGCTGGCGGTGGTCGACGACATCCTCGACCTGTCCAAGATCGAGGCCGGCCGGATGGAGCTCGAGCACCGCCGGTTCGAGCTCGAGGAGTGCGTCGAGAGCGCGGTCGAGGTGGTGGCCGGGCGGGCTGCGGACAAGGGCCTCGCCCTGACCTGCGTCATCGCGGCCGCGGCGCCGCCGGCGGTGGTGGGCGACGTGGTGCGGCTGCGGCAGGTGCTGCTCAACCTGCTCGCCAACGCGGTCAAGTTCACCGACGCGGGCGAGGTGGCGGTGGCGGTGCGGGCGCGGTCGCTCGACCCTGACCCCGCTCGCCCGGTCTGCGAGCTGGAGCTCGAGGTGCGCGACACCGGCGTCGGCATCCCCGCCGACCGCCTCGACCGGCTGTTCCAGCCCTTCAGTCAGCTCGACCCCGGCACCGCCCGCCGCCACGGCGGCAGCGGCCTCGGGCTGGCGATCAGCCGCCGGCTGGTGGAGATGATGGGTGGCCGCGTCACGGTCGCCAGCGCGCCCGACCAGGGCAGCACCTTCCGCGTCGCGGTGCCGCTCGAGGTGGCCGGGGACAGCCCGCCCCCCGGACCCCTCCCCGGGCTGGCCGGCCGGCGGGCGCTGGTCGCCGAGGGCGGGGACGCCGTCCGCCGCGCCGTCGTCGCCCAGCTCGAGGAGTGGGGTCTCGAGGCGCGCTCGACCGGGTCGCCGGCCGAGGCGCTGGGGTGGCTGGCGGCCGGCGAGCCGTTCGACGT
>CAYTJW010000885.1:0-2753 GCA_964438135.1 uncultured Thermoanaerobaculia bacterium | reverse complement strand
TTCCTCGAGCCCGACCCCCTCGGCCCCGTCGACTCCCCCAACCTGTACCAGGCCTTCGGGTACGACAGCCTCAACGTCACCGATCCGTGGGGGGCCTCTACCGTCGTTGTTCCCACGTTGTTGGCGGGGCAGGGTCAGCAGTTTGAGAGGGAGAAGCAACTCGCGAGGGATGCAGCACAGAACCTGAGGTGGCTGCTCAAGTGGAACATTCTCAGGTCGAACATCGGGAGCACCGAGTACCGGCGGGAGGTCCTCTTGTCCGCCGGCGCTGCTGTGTGGCACGGCACCGCAGCTGTGCTCAGCACGCCGGGCACCGAGTTCATGATTGCCAACCCGGTAGGCGGAGCCGGCGCCGTCGATGACGTGGCGCGCCTTGCGCATGAAGTGCCTGAGCTTGCGGACGATGGACTCCGCCTCGGGAGCCGAGTTTCGGCATCGAGGCTCTTGACCCCTGCTGAGGCTGACTCAAGCGCGGGTTGTCTAGCGCATGCCGGAAGCGGCTACCGGCCGCTGTCGGGGCACCCCAGTGATCCTAACGTCAGGGGCGGTTCACTCAACTTCCACGGCCGCTTCAACGCGGCGCTCGACGCGGAAGGTCAACCTCGTTTGCCCGCTGAGTGGGATCCGCACCACACGACCGCACAGAGGCTCCGCGACACAGCTCATCCGCAGCATGACCTCACCCAAGGCGTCGATATCGACCACCCCTCAGAGATAAGGGGTGTTCTGGGATCACGCGCGCGTCCGGCTCCAGACGCACCTCCCGGTGGCACACTGAACGTGCAAGAGCAGGGAGGGCGGATTCGTGTTACGAATCCCCATGCGGAAATGGACCGGGAACTGTCTGAATTCCTGCTCACCAATCCGACCCGTGAGCAGCTTGACGCGTTCCAGGCTTACCAGGATTGGCGCTGGGGTCATCTCTACTGGGAAGCCGGGGCCGGTCGTTGAGCTACTTCCGCTTGAGGCCGTACGGTGAACTCGAGCTTGTTCATGGTCGACCATTGGGTCCCGCTACCCAGTGCATCGCCTGCGGAAGAGTCAAGACAACGGGCAAGACCAACCTCACGGTTCGGTTTGTGGATCAACCCCCGTACCCTGACGCACTAGGGGTGCTTTTCGGTCCGGAGTGGGCGATTAGCGAGGGCATGCGGGCGCTGATCGACTCCGCTCTGGTGTTGCCTCCAGATTATTCCCCGGTCCGCGGCGAAGACGGTAGGTTCATCGGCTTCCACCAGGTAGTGCTCAAGGCAGCCTTGCGCGCAGGGCGAGAATCGATTCGTGGCGGCAGCGCATGTGACGTCTGTGGAGGCTACGTGCAGCTCGCCCTCGACCCTCTGTTTCTGAAACGTCATCAGGGTCACGAACCACCTCTTGCCTACCTCCTGGAGTCTCCGGGTGTCATTCTCGTCCGCGAGGACGTAGCTGCCAGACTCTCCCAAGCGAAGCTCGATATCGAACTTGTGCCGGCCTACTTCGAAGGTGAGCAGGCATCGTCGCCGTACTGACCCCCGAGTGCCGCATAGCTACGGCCCGGGTGCTACCCCGCTCGCCCTTCCCGTCTGGCGACGACCCAGTCGCGGAGCTCGTCGAGGCGGTGGGACCAGAAGACGACGACGTCTTCGTCGAGGAGGCGTCTGGGCTCCTTGGCCGAGAAGACACCCTAGAGCACGGCGCCGGTGACGACGAAGCGGCCCCTCTGGCGCTTCCAGGCAGTGGCCTTCTTGAGGACGTCGTTGACGCATCCGTGCCAGGTCGGGCGGTGCCGACGATACCGACGATTCTGGCTGACTCAAGCGGAGTAGGATGTCGTCATGGTCAAGCGCTTCGACGCTGAGCGACCGGTGGAGAGCTTCAAGTCGGTGCTGCTCGGGCTGGTGAAGGGGTACGCCTTCGACGTGGCGGGGTTGTACCTGACCGACGGCTCGATCCGGCCGCTGCCGCGGGAGTCGTCGGTGGTGGGGAAGGTGCTGGAGATCTCGATCAAGGAGCACCTGCACCGCCGTCTCTTGCAGGTGAAGGACCTGCGGTGGGTGGCTGGCGGGGAGCGTACCTACCCCGACCTCACCTTCAACGGCCCGGCGATCTTCCCCAACCGCTTCGCGGTCGACGTCAAGTGCGCCCGGCGCGCCGAGGGCGGGGTCAAGACCCAGTCGGCGATCACCATCGGCACCTTCGACGCGGAGTACTTCCGGTACCCGGAGGAGCGGTCGGCGAACATCACCATGCCGTACTCCTCCTACACCGCCCACCTGGCCCTGGTCGCGCTCTACGACTACACCGAGGCCACGGCGAGGAACGTCGAGCTGCTGGTGGTCGAGAAGTGGCGGGTCGCCACGAGGCTGCACTCGAGCGGCACCCGCTGCTATATCGCCGCAGTCCAGGACATCGAGCGCCTACGCGCCGAGCAGGGTGACTTCGTGTCCGAGGACGACTTCAACGCCTACTGGCGCAGCCAGCCGATCAGCGAGAGGAAGCAGGCGAGGTGGGCCGCGCGACGAGCGCGAGAGGAGAGCTGACCTCGGCCTGACGCCCGGCGCGTCGCTCCAGCGCCTTGAAGCCCTTTCCGGTCCCGGGGTGGGCCTCGTGCTGGCCGACGAGGTAGAGATAGCGCTCGGGCACCGACGCGACCGGCTCTGGCGGTGGGACCGGCAGGCGGCGGGAAGGGATGAGCGTCGGCCTGGGGTCGACCTGGTCACCGAGGAGCTGGCGGCGCATGGCGCGGGCCACCACCTCGGCGAGCGCGGCCGGGA
>CAYTJW010000884.1:0-2762 GCA_964438135.1 uncultured Thermoanaerobaculia bacterium | reverse complement strand
GGGCGACCGCGTCGAGGCGGCGGGCGGGGGTCGAGGTGCGGGGCTCGAGCCGCGCCGCCAGGCCGGCGTCGAGGGTGGTGATCGACAGGCAGACCGCGGCCGCGCCGTGCGCGGCCAGCTCGCCGAGCAGGTCGAGGTCGCGGGCGACGAGGTCGTTCTTGGTCACGACCGTGACCGGGTGGCGGAGCCGGGCCAGCACCTCCAGGCAGCGGCGGGTCAGGCCGAGGCGGCGCTCGACCGGCTGGTAGGGGTCGGTGACCCCCGACAGGTCGAGCGGCTGCGGCTGCCAACCGGGGGCGGACAGCTCGCGCTCGAGCAGCCGCGGGGCGTCCTCCTTGACCAGGATGCGGGTCTCGAAGTCGAGGCCGGCGGAGAACCCCAGGTACTCGTGGTAGGGCCTGGCGTAGCAGTAGGCGCAGCCGTGCTCGCAGCCGCGGTAGGGGTTGAGGGACACGTCGTAGGGGATGTCCGGGCTCGAGTTGCGGGCGACGACCGTGCGCGCGTCGTCGCGCAGGAAGACCGTGGCCACCCGCTCGACCGGCTCGTCGGGGACGACCTCGAGGCGGGTGAAGCGGTTGGCCGGGTTGGAGGCGGCCCCCCGGCCGCGCGGGGTGGTCCGGCGCGGGCTCACGGGCCGAGTCTAACCGCGTTGACCGCGACCTCTGCGGCCGCCCGGGCCCTCCGGCGCCCCGGCGCGGCCGCTCCCCGGACCCGCGGTGCGGTGTCCCGACCCGGGCGAGGTATGCTGGTCGACGACCATGTCCGCCCGCCCGCCCGTCTCGCCCGGAGGTTGGCCGTGACCGCACGACTCCTGCCCGTCGCGTCCCTGCTCGTTCTCCCCGCCGGGATCGCCCTCGCCGACACCTACCAGGTCGGGCCGGGCCGGCCCTACACGACCCTGCAGCAGGTGGCGCCGCTGCTCGGCCCCGGCGACCGGGTCGAGGTCGACGGCGGCGTCACCTACCCCGGCGACCTGGTCTTCACCCAGGCCGGCACCGCGGCCCAGCCGATCACGGTCGTCGGCCTGCGCGCCGGCGGCCAGCGGCCGCTGATCGCGGGCGGCACCAACACCGTCACCTTCTCCTCGCCCTGGCCCTACACCAGCGGCGCCGACTGGTACGTCTTCGAGGGCTTCGAGCTGACCGGCGGCAGCTTCCGCTGCCTCTACCACCAGGCCGCCAACCTGGTGGTGCGCGACACGGTGGTGCACGACTGCCCGGCGCACGGCATCCTCGGCGCCGACGAAGGCTCGGGCTCGCTCACCCTGGAGTACTCCGAGGTCTACCGCTGCGGCAACGGCGGCTCCCAGCACCAGATCTACATGGCCACCGACGAGGAGAACCGCCCCGGCAGCGTCTTCCGCATGCAGCACTGCTACGTCCACGACGGCCTCGGCGGCAACAACGTCAAGTCGCGCGCCGAGCGCAACGAGATCTACTCCAACTGGGTCGAGGGCGGCTACTACCACGAGCTGGAGCTGATCGGCCCCGACCCCAGCGTCGCGTCCGACCCGCCGCGGGAGGACTCGGACGTGGTCGGCAACGTCCTGCGCAAGGTCGGCAGCACCTTCTACGTGGTGCGCTTCGGCGGCGACGGCACGGGCGAGACCGGCGGCCGCTACCGCTTCGTCAACAACACCGTGCTGGCGAGCTCGAGCGCGGTGTTCCGCCTGTTCGACGGCCTCGAGTCGCTGGAGGCGCACAACAACGTCTTCCTGCGGCCGGACGGCGACGGCGTCAACCTGGTGCGCACGGTCGAGGCGGTGTGGACCACCGGCAGCGAGGTCATCGCCGGCTCCAACAACTGGGTCGAGACCGGCTCGACCAACGTGCCGGCCCAGTGGACCGGCACCCTCACCGGCGCCGACCCCGGCTTCGTCGACCTCCCCGGCCTCGACCTCCACCCCGCCGGCGGCAGCCCGCTGGTCGACGCGGGCACGAACGACCCCCAGCCGCCGCCCGGCTTCCCCTTCCCGTCGCCGCTCTTCCCGCCCGCCTTCGAGCCGCCGTCGCACGCTCTCCAGGCGCCCGGCAGCGCGGTCGCCCGGGTGGCGGGGGCGGCGGTGGACATCGGCGCGTTCGAGAGCCCGGCGCTGTTCGCCGACGGCTTCGAGACCGGCACCACCGCCGCCTGGTCGGCGACGGCGCCCTGACGGCACGCCCGAGGCCGGCCGTGATCCGCATGCCGTGGGACGACGCCAGCACGCCCAACGCCATGGTCGAGGTCACCGACGCCTGCAACCTGGACTGCACCTACTGCTACGCCCCCCGGGGGCAGACGCACCGCACCGTCGGCGAGGTCGAGCGTGACCTCGACGTCGCGGCGCGGCTGCGGCGCCTGCACACGGTCACGATCTCGGGCGGCGAGCCGACGCTCCACCCCGAGCTCGAGCGCATCGTCGCCGCGGTCCGGCGCCGGCGCCTGGTCTCGTTCCTGCTCACCAACGGCGTCCTGGTCGACCGCGCCCTGCTCGCGCGCCTGGTCGCCGCCGGCCTGGACGCGGTCCTGTTCCACGTCGACTCCGGGCAGCGCCGGCCCGACCTCGAGGGGGGCGACGACGACGCGGCCCGGGCGCGGCGCGTCCGCCAGCTCGCCCGATGGGCGGCGGCGGAGGGGGTCGACGCCTCGCTGGCGGTGACCCTGGGCGGCGACGGGTTGACCGCGGCCGCGGCGGCGGTCGACCTGCTCCTGTCCTGCCCGGACCTGACTTTCCTGTTCCTCGCCCGGGGGGCGCGGCAAGGGCGGGCGGCGGGCGGGTGGTC
>CAYTJW010000883.1:0-2769 GCA_964438135.1 uncultured Thermoanaerobaculia bacterium | reverse complement strand
GCGCGGCCGGGCCGTCGACCGGCATCGTCGGCCGCGCCCGCGACCTCGCCCCCCTGCCCGCGAGCCGCACCGAGGTCGAAGGGGTGGTCGCCCTGTTCGGCGAGCGGGGCACGGCCTACCTCGCCGGGGACGCCACCGAGGAGCGGGCGCGCGCCGTCGGCCGCGAGGTGTCGCTGCTCCACCTCGCCTGCCACAGCCTGCTCGACAGCCGCACACCGCTCGACTCCGCCCTCGCCCTGAGCGCGCCGACCCGCCCCGGCGAGGGCGGCGACAACGGCCTGCTCCAGGCCTGGGAGATCATCGAGCGGGTCCGCCTCGACGCCGACCTGGTGGCGCTGTCGGCGTGCGACACCGCCCTCGGCCGCGAGACCGGCGGCGAGGGCCTGGTCGGCCTGTCGCGGGCCTTCCAGTACGCCGGCGCGCGGACCGTGCTGGCCTCGCTGTGGTCGGTGGCCGACGACAGCACCGCCGCGCTCATGGTCCGCTTCTACCGCCACCTGCGGGCCGGGCAGCCCAAGGACCGGGCCCTGCGCGCGGCCATGCTCGAGCTGCGGCGGGGCGAGGGCGACCTCGCCGCCTGGCGGCACCCGTTCCACTGGGCCGCCTTCGAGCTGATCGGCGACTGGCGCTGAGCGGGGTCTCGCCGCCCGCCCCTCTCCCCGTCACCCCGGGGGAGCCCGCAGGGCCGACGAGGGCCCCCTGACGCCCGACTCTGACAGCTCCGGTGACATGGAGAGCGGTCGGCCGCGGCCGAGAGCATCGCCGCCGCCCACGGCGGCCGGGTCGAGGCGAGCTCCACACCGGGCCGGGGGACGACCGTCACCGTCCACCGCCGGGGAGACCGGTTCGACGGCTGACCGCGGCGGCGGTCGTCGCCGGTGGCGGGGCGCGATCAGGTCCGCGCGGCGGCAGCCAACCTCCTCTCTCTGCCGACCAACCGCCATGTGATACAATGAGTTGGTGCAGATTCCAGAGTAAGTCCGGCGGCTCATGCGGGACTACGACCTGGCGACCGAGTCGCACGGTCGCGCCTGGGAGCGCGCGGCCATCGAGAGGGTCATGAGCCGGGGGCTGTGGGCAGACATGCGCTGGCTCCTGGAGTCGTTCGACCAGGCGCAGCTGAGGCAGTTCCTGACCGGGCGCGGCCGTCGCACCCTTCCGCCCCGCGAGCTGCGCTTCTGGGGCACAATCTGCCGGGTCGCGCCGCCGGAGCTCGACCGCTGGGTCGACGCCGCGCGCCGGCGCGAGGGAACCTGGCGGGGATGAGCCTCCACTGGGACGCGCTGCCCGGCGAGGTGCAGCCGGTGCTCCGTCAGGTCACGGCGGCTCTGGCGGGGTGGGACTTCTACCTCGCCGGCGGGACCGCTCTCGCTCTCCACCTCGGTCACCGCCTGTCGTTGGACCTCGACCTCTTCTCGCCGTCCTTCGCGGCGCCTGACGCGCTGGCGGCCGACCTCGGTGCACGTCTGCCCGGGCTGGCGGTGGAGCTGGTCGACCGACGCACCCTGTATGAGGGTGCAGGGGGTTCAGGTCAGCCTGCTCGGCTACGACTACCCCCTCCTGGAACCGGCCCTGGTGGTGGAGCCGGGGGTGGCGCCCGTGGCCGGGATCGCCGACATCGCGGCCATGAAGCTCGCGGCCGTGGCCTCGCGCGGCAGCCGCAAGGACTTCGTCGACATCTGGTTCGTGTTCCGGACCGGGCGCCCGCTGGCGGCTCTTCTCGACCTCTACGGGCGCAAGTTCGGTGGCCGAGACGTCGGCCACCTCGTGCGCAGCCTCACCTACTTCGACGACGCCGAGGAGGAGCCGCCCCTGCGGCTGCTCCTCCAGGCCCCGTGGGAGGACGTGAAGCGCGACCTCGTCGCGTGGGTCGAGGGGCTCCTGACGGACGCCTGAGCCTCCGACCCGGGCTGCCCCGAACGAGCGCAACCGGGCTCATCCCCGCCTGGCAGTCGGAGGCGGTGCAGTCGTCCTGCCCCTCGTCCGCCAGGCGGACCGCTTCGCCGCGAGAGGCTCCCCGCCCGGGCACGCCCACCCCGCCGACCAGAGCTCGGGCTGACCGCCACCTGCAGCGGTCGAGGGTCCTCTCGCCTGCCGGCGCCGCCCTGATGACGACCGCACCCCGGTACCGCGCCACCCTGGCGGCGCGCGGCGCGGTGCCGAACGCGGCGGCGAGCGACGACGCGAGCGGTCTCGGCGCAGGGCTGGAGCGTCGCGCCTGGGCGAAGCGGACTCGCCGGGCCGTCGAGGTCGACCCCCTGGCCTGCGCCAGGGTGGCGGCGAGATGCGGGTCGTCAGCGTGATCCTCGACCCCGCCGTCGTCGAGACCATCCTCGACCACCTCCGCACGAGGAAGGACACCGGCCCCAGGCCACCGCCCGACGCGCACGGCTCGCTCGCAGCCGCGTCGTGACCACCTCGCGTCGCCACGGCTCGACCGACCCCACCCGCCGCGACCGCCACACCCCTGGCCGCGAGGGACCCCCACGGCGTTGCGGTCGTCGCCTACCCGGCCAGGAAGCGGCCCACCGCCTCGGCGCCGGCGGTTGGGAAGGCCGGGACCCGGCGGCCGAGCTCGCGCACGGCGAGGGCGAGGAAGGCCGCGGCGGCGGCGGGCGTCGCGAGGGTGAGCGCCTCGCCGAGCTCCCGCGCCACCTCCGGGTGGAGGCGCTCGAAGCGGCGCACCGGGTCGAGGTCGTCGACCGGGACGTCCCCCGCCGCCGGCAGGTGACGGGCGAGCAGGGCGACGAGGTGGCCGAGGCCGACCCC
>CAYTJW010000882.1:0-2773 GCA_964438135.1 uncultured Thermoanaerobaculia bacterium | reverse complement strand
CGACCATTCGCAGGAGGTGTGCGATGCGTCCCCACCCCATCACGGACGGCGTCCTCTGGGTCGGCGCGGTCGACTGGGAGCGGCGCGTGTTCGACGAGCTGGTGCCGATCCCGGAGGGCACGACCTACAACTCCTACCTGGTGCGGGGCGCGGACAGGACGGTGCTGGTCGACGCGGTCGACCCCTCCTTCGCCCACCTGCTCTTCGACCGCCTGGCGACGGCGGGGGTAGACCGCCTCGACCACGTCGTCGTCAACCACGCCGAGCAGGACCACTCCGGCGCCCTGCCGGCCGTGCTGGCGCGCTTCCCCGAGGCGACCGTGCTCGCCACGGCCAAGGCCAGGAACCTGCTGGTCGAGCACCTCGGCGTGCCGGCCGAGCGGTTGCGGGCGGTGGAGGACGGCGAGCGCCTGGACCTGGGCGGCAAGACCCTCCGCTTCGTCCACTTCCCCTGGGTTCACTGGCCGGAGACCATGCTCACCTTCGTCGAGGAGGACCGGCTGCTGCTCCCGGGCGACCTGTTCGGCTCCCACCTCGCCTTCGGCAGCCCGCTCCTCGGCGAACCCGCCGCCACCCTGGCCGAGGCCAAGCGCTACTTCGGCGAGATCATGATGCCCTTCCGCAAGGTCATCGCCCGCAACCTGCCCCGGGTCGAGCAGCTCGACCCGGCGCTCATCGCCCCCAGCCACGGCCCGGTCCACCGCCACCCGGCACCGATCCTCGACGCCTACCGCGCCTGGGTCGCGGAGGAGCCTCGCAACGCGGCCGTGGTGGCCTACGCCTCGATGCACGACTCGACCCGCGCCATGGCCCGCCACCTCGGCGAGGAGCTCGGCCTGCGCGGCGTCGCGGTCGAGCTGTTCGGCCTCGCCCAGGTCGACCTCGGCAAGCTCGCCACCGCCCTGGTGGACGCCGCGACCGTGGTCCTCGGCTCCCCCACCGTCCTCGGCGCCGCCCACCCCCTGGTCGCGAACGCCGCCCTGGTGACCGGCATGCTCAAGCCGCGGGCGCGCTTCGCGGGCGTGTTCGGCTCCTACGGCTGGGGCGGCAAGATGAAGGACCAGCTGCTCGGCCTGCTGGCGGACCTCGACCTCGAGCTGGTCGGCACGGTCCTCACCCGCGGCCTGCCGAGGGCCGAGGACTACGCCGCCCTCGACCAGCTCGCCGAGGACATCGCCGCCCGTCACGCCCAGCTGGGGCTCGCCTGACGGGACGCCGCCGGCTCGGCGACGGGCGCCGAGCCGGGCCCGCCGTCAGAGCTTGGTGCCCTTGCCCACCACCACGACGTAGTCGTCGGTGCCGGCGATGGTCTGGGTCTTGAGCCCGCGCAGCTCGTCCTCGGCCCGGTCGTAGCCGATCACGGTGCCCTCGCTCAGGGTGACGCTCTTGTCGACGATGGCGTTGCGGACCCGGCAGGCGCGGCCGATGCTGGTCTCCTTGACCAGGCCGCCGTGCAGGTCGCCGCCCATCAGGACCGAGGACTCGACCAGGGCGAAGCTGTTGATGTGGGTGCCGGGGCCGACCACCGAGTGGCGCACGGTGCCGCCGCTGACGATGACGCCGTCCGACACCACCGAGTTGAGCGCCTGGCCGACCCGACCGGGCATCTCGTGGACGAACTTCGCCGGCGGGAAGTGCTGCGGGCAGTTGAAGATCGGCCACCGCTCGCCGTACAGGTTGAAGCGCGGCGAGGTGGCGACCAGGTCGAGGTTGGCCGACCACAGCGAGTCGAGGGTGCCGACGTCGCGCCAGTAGTCGGAGTCGGACGAACGCTGCACCATGTGCTTCGCCCGGTAGCCGTCGCGGCTGGTGTACTCGAAGTCGGACAGGGTGTTGAGGGTGGTGAAGTCGTAGGCGTACACCGCCTGGCCCGAGCTGACCAGGGCCGGGATGACGTGCTTGCCGAAGTCCTCGAAGTCGTTCTCGAGGCTGGCGCGCAGCACGTCGGTCGAGAAGGCGTAGATGCCCATCGACGCCAGGCAGTCGTCGGTCCCCGGCAGCGTCTTCGGCCTGGCCGGCTTCTCCTCGAAGCCGACGATGCGGTAGTCGGCGTCGACCTCGAGCACGCCGTAGGCGCCGCGCGCCACCTCGGCCGGCACGCGCACCACCGACACCGTCAGCGCCGCCTTCTTCTCGTCGTGGAACCGGCACATGGCGGCGTAGTCCATCTTGTAGATGTGGTCGCCGGACAGGACCAGGACCAGCCGCGGCGCGGTCCGCCGGATGAAGCCGACGTTCTGGCGGATGGCGTCGGCGGTGCCCTTGTACCAGGCGTCGCCGAGCTGCATCTGGGCCGGGATCTCGTCGACGAACTGGTCGAGCCGGCGCGGCAGGAAGTCCCAGCCGCTGCCGAGGTGGTTGCTGAGGGAGTACGACTTGTACTGGGTCAGGACGTAGATCTGCCGCACGCCGGAGTTGATGCAGTTCGACAGGGTGAAGTCGATGATGCGATAGATCCCGCCGAACGGGACCGCCGGCTTGGCGCGGACGTCGGTCAGCGGCCGCAGCCGCTCCCCCATCCCGCCCGCCATCACCACCGCGAGGACGTCCCAACCCATCGCCCACCTCCCGAGCCGACCCGTGCCGGTCCTCGAGCGAGTATAGCCGGGTCCCTCCCCCGCCGTCCCGGCCCGCCGCCGGCCGGGGCGCGCGCCGGGCATGCGGTTGCCGCGCTCGCGGCCGAGCGCCGCAGGGGACGGCTGCAGGAGCGGGCCCCGGGGGGCGAGGCTCGCTCCACGGGTCGTCTCAGCTGGGGTCTCGCCTTCTGGGAGAG
>CAYTJW010000881.1:0-2776 GCA_964438135.1 uncultured Thermoanaerobaculia bacterium | reverse complement strand
GTCCGGCGAGCGGCTCACCTCGAATCGTCGGAATCGTCTGACCTGGCACGAGGTTGGGTGTCGTCCGGGTAGTAGCTGAAGGTCTCCTCGAGCGAGCCGGGGCGGGTGCGGTGGAGGAGGCGGCCGGCGCCGTCGTACGTGAAGGTGGTGGTCTCGAGCAGGCCGCTCGAGCGCCGGACCGCGCGCTCGAGCACGCGACCGTCGAGGTCGTAGCCGTAGGTCGACGCAGACCCTGCGACCGCGGTCCTCGCCTCCCGGCGGAGCAGGCCGCGGCCGTCGAAGCTGCGCTCGACCCGGTGCGGGCCGACCCAGGACGCCAGCTCGAGGCCGGCCTGGCTCAGGATGCGGCCGGCTCGGAACGTGCCCGCCCCCTCCCCCTCCGGCCCCTGCTCGACCCCGACCACCCGGCCCAGGGCGTCGTAGGTGAGCCGCGCCGGCACGGCCAGCGGGCCGTCCGGGAGCTGCTCGACGCTGGTCACGGCGCTTGGCCAGGGCCAGGGCTCGGAGTAGGAGCGGGTCGAGGTGCTGCCCGCGGCGTCGGTGGCCGTGGCCAGGCGGCCGCTCTGGTCGTCGAGGTAGACGAGGCGGAGGTCGTGGCGGGAGCCGTTGGCGCCCCACACGTCGGTCAGCCGCCCGGCGCTGTCGTGGGCGTAGCGGGTCAGGAGACCGGGCGAGCACTGGCTGCCGTCGGACTGGATGCAGACGGTCTCGGTCTCGACCTGGCCGTCCACGGTCGGGGTGGCCGTGCGGTGGGCCAGGATCGCGCCGTCGTTGTCGGTGGGGTCGCCGGTGCCGGCGAGGAGTCGCTCGCCGGTGACGAAGCCGTTCGGGTCGAAGCTGCGCAGGGTGACCAGGCCGTCCCCGTCGCCCTGCTTGACCCACTCCCGGTAGAGGCGGCCCCAGGGGTCGTACCAGCCGCGCCAGAGCCCTTCGTGGCCGTCGCTGCGAGCCACCACCCGACCCATGGCGTCGTGGCCCAAAACCCGCTCGCCCGAGGTGCCGACCTTCACTCCCGCGACCCGGCCCGAGGAGTCGCGGGAGTAGGTGGTGGTGACGCCGGCGGCACTGGTGGTCGAGGCGAGCAGGCCGGTCGTCGGGTGGTAGGCCCAGCCGGCGGCTCGGGTCGGGCCTGGCTCGAGCGGGGGCAGGCCGTCGCCCGCGGTCGCCCCGGCCAGGTGGGTCTGCTCGAGGGCCTCGAGCTGGTCCCGCTCGTTGTAGCTGTAGCGGGCGTCCACCGGCTGCGGGACGGCGCCCGGCTCGAGGGTGAGCCAGCGCCGGACCAGGGCGAGCCGGCCCGAGGGGTCGAAGGCGCGCTCGACCACCGCGGTCACGTCCCGCACCGTCCCGGAGCCGCTGCGCCCCAGCTCCTCGCGGACCGGCCGGTCCCACTCGTCGTGGACGGCGGTGCTCCAGGTGCCGAAGGAGGTGCGCCGCTCCTCGACGTTGCCGGCAGGGTCGTAGAGGTACTGCTCGGTGACCGCCGGCGCGCCGGCCGAGCCCACCGACTGGCTCTCCAGCCGGCCCCACCCGCTGAGGCCGGCCGGACCGCCGGCATAGGTCGAGGTGAGGGTGACCTTGCTCCCCTCCCCGGCCGGGGTCGCGTCGCCGAGGTAGGTGGTGGCCCGCCGGCCATGCCGGTCGACGGTCGAGCTGCCGACCACGGCCTGGTCGGGGCGGCGGACCCCGAAGCCGACCGGCTGGGCGCTGTCGCTGCCCTCGTCCAGGGTGGGCACCGGCAGGAGCACGGTGTTGGCGGCCGGGTCGAGCAGGTGGGTGGGCAGGTTGTCGAGCTCGGGCCCGCTCTGCCCCGGCATCGTCGGCTCGAAGCCCAGGGTCACGGCCAGCTCGGAGGTGTCGGAGGGCATGCCCGGGGTCTCGGCCAGGTCCTTGCGGTGGGTGACCCCGGCCACCACCGAGGCCGCCAGGCGCTCGCTGCTCGACCGGTAGGAGTAGGCCACGGTGGAGCCGTCGGGCAGCCCGACGCTCTCGAGCCGGCCGTCCGCGCCGGCCAGGTAGGTGAAGCGGGTGACCAGGTCCTCCGGCACCAGAGTGAAGCCTGCGTCCGCCGCGGACACCGTCGGCACGCCGAGCGCGGTGAGGGTCTGGACCCGGCCCTCGGCGAGGTCGTAGCGGCTCGCCTGGCCCCAGGGGGCGGTGACCTCGACCTCGGTCACCGGCAGGGCCTGCTCGTCCGGTGTGAACGCCAGGCCCCAGGGGGTGGCGACGCCGGGCAGGGCGACGCTCGCGACACGACCCAGCGGGTCGAAGCCGAGGTCGAGGCGGGGTGCGTCGCGGCCGGGCAGGGTGAAGCCCTCGAGCCGGAGGCGGGAGAACGCCTCGCCGTGGGCCGGCGCGCCCCCGCCCAGGACGAGCCCCTCCTGGTACCGGTAGGTGACGGTCGGGTCGTCGACCGCGACCTGGGGATGACCCGGCCGCGCGCTGACGTCGGGCAGGATGACCCGCTCCAGCCGGCGGCTGAGGTCGTACCGGTAGCGCACCTCGCGCCCGACGAAGTCCCGCACCGCGGTCAGGAGACCGTAGGAGGGGGAGCCCGGGTCCTGGTCGAAGGTGAAGGTGTAGACCCGGCGGTAGTCGTCCTTGACCTGGGCCAGCTGGCCGAAGCCGTCGTAGGTCAGGATCAAGGAGCTGCCCGGCGTCTCGGCCTCGGTCGGCGCCAGCCGCCGCAGGCGGTCGCGGATCTCCACCAGCCGGCCGTGCTGATCGAAGCGGGTGCGGGTCCAGGAGGTCGGGACCAGCTCCGCCCCGCCCGGCAGCC
>CAYTJW010000880.1:0-2778 GCA_964438135.1 uncultured Thermoanaerobaculia bacterium | reverse complement strand
CCCCGGGGCGAGCGGGCCAGCGGCCGCCCGCCGACGGCGCGGCGCCCGGGTCGGGGCGGGGACGGTTGACTCTCGCGGTATGGCGACCTATCATAATTCCGTGTGGGAGACGTGTGCCTCCCCCGGGTGGGGGATGGTACACGGCGAAAGGGGAGAGGGCAAACGTCATGGCGCAGCAGCCGCAGCCGCCGACCGGGACCGCCGACATCGGCGCCCGTCTGCGCCGGCTGCGCAAGGAGCGCGACCTCACCCAGACCGAGCTGGCGCGCCAGATTGGCATCCAGCAGTCGGACCTCTCGCGCATGGAGAAGGGCGAGTACCGGGTCTCCCTCGACCACCTGTTCCGCATCCTCGCGGTGTTCGACCTCGACGTGGCCGAGTTCCTCCGGCCGCCGGCTGCGGCCCCGCGGCCCGTGCCGCAGGCCCTCAGCCAGCAGGACATGCAGACCCTGCAGCTGATGCGGCAGCTCAGCCCGCAGGGGCGGCAGGAGGTGCAGGAGTTCCTCGAGTTCAAGGTGCGGCGGGAGGTGACCGAGCAGCGCGCCCGGGCGGCCCGCGAGGAGTCGAGGTTCGGCTCGTGACGGAGCGCTTCGAGCAGCTGCAGGCCGAGGCCCGGGCGGCGTTCACGCGCGGGGCGCTGGAGCGCTCGGCCGAGCTGTTCGCCGCCGCCGAGCGGCTGGCGGAGGAGCACGGCGAGCGCGACCTCGCCGACCGCGCCTGCTGCAACCGCTGCGCCGTCCTGATCGAGCTCGACCGGGCCGCGGAGCTGCTGCCGCGCCTCAAGCGCATCCTCCTCGCCAGCCGCGACCGCAAGAACCGCTTCCTCGCCGCCTACTCGATCGCCGTCGCCGCCGACCTCGACGAGCAGCCCGAGCAGGCTGCCAGCTACGCCGGCCGGGCCCTGACCCTGGCCGACGAGCTCGGCGAGGACGAGGCCCGCGCCCGCGCCGCCAACCTGGTCGGCATTCTGGCGCTGCGCTCGTCCCGCTTCGACGAGGCCGAGGCCGCCTACCGCACGGCGCTGTCCCTGCACCGGGGCGAGGCCGGCTACGTGCGGCCGATGGAGGCGCAGGAGAAGGACAACCTGGGCTACGTGCTGCTGTGCACGGATCGGCTCGACGAGGGCCTGCGCCTGTGCGAGGAGGCCTGCCGCGAGCTCGAGGCGGCCGGCGCCGAAGGGGTCGGCGACTACCTCCACCAGACCCTGCAGGACCTCTGCTACGGCTACCTGATGCGGGGCGACCTGGACCGGGCCGAGGCCAGCGGCGAGCGGGCCCTGGACCTGGCCCTGGCCAGGGACGACCGGCTGGTGGTCAAGAACTGCCTGTTCCTGCTCGGCGAGACCGCGGTCCGGCGCGGCGACCCGTTCCGCGCCCGCCGCCGCCTGCGCGAGCTCGCGTCGTACTACCCCGAGGTCGCGATCAGCGAGGAGATCATCGACGTCTTCCTCGCCACCGACCTCACCACCGTCGTCAACCTGAGGGGGTGACCATGCGCCGGCTCTCTCTCGCGTTCGCCGTGCTCGCCCTGGCCACGGGCCCCTGCGCCCGGGCCGGGGACATGACCCTGACCAAGGACGGCACCCTGTACCGCCTGGCCTCCGACGGCCAGCAGCTGGTGCTGACCGCGACCGCGGTCGACGGCTCGACCACGGTCATGCCGGTGCCGCAGACGACCGGCGACGACGCGAGGGAGCTGCAGGTGGCGGTCGATGGCGCCACCGGCGTCGTGGTCGCGGTCTGGCAGGAGGGGACGGGCGACCTGGCGCAGGTCGAGCTCGCCACCCTCACGGCCGGCACCTGGCAGGGCCCCGAGGTGGTCGCCGGCTCGGTCGGCGCCCCGGCCGCCAACCCGGCCCTGCTCGTCCACCGCGTGGCGACCGTGGTCGAGGAGGAGGACGGGCCGCAGGTGTACGCCACCACCGTCGCCCACCTCGCCTGGTGGCAGGGCCTCGACACCCCGACCCGGGGCGAGGCGTGGTACGCGGCGGTGCCGCTCGAGGACGACGGCCGCTTCGACCTGATGGAGGCGGCGCCGGTGGCGCTGCGCGACCTGATCCCGTTCGGCTTCAACTGCAACGCCATCGCCGACCCGGCCAACCTGGCCTACCCGCGCCTGTTCGTCGACCCCGGCACCGGCGACCCGCACGTCATGGCGGTCGACCTGCCGAGCTGCCTGTTCCAGATCGTCCAGCTCCGACCCGAGCTGGGCGACCCGGACCCGGTGACGAAGCGTCGCCGGCACACGATCATCTTCGGCTACAACGAGATGATCGCCGCCAACGCGGCCCTGCCGCTGTCCACCGCCAAGGTCGAGGTCGGCCACGGCCTGTCGGTGGTGCTGTACTGGGACGGGCCGACCGCGATCAGCTACACGCTCCTCCGCGCCGAGGGGTGGAGCGAGGTGCGAGCGCTGCCGCTCGGCGCCGGGCTCGACCGCGACCGCGCCGTCGAGCTCATCCGCGGCCTCGCCCAGTAGCCGCGCTCCCGTCGCACGCCATCCGGCCCGCCCGACCGAGGGCGGGCCGTTTCGTTCCCGGCGCCGGGCGGGCGGGGGGGAGCTGACGGCTGGTGGCATCCCGGGTCCAGGTCCAAGTCCAGGTCCAGGTCCAGGTCCGGGTCCGGGTCCGGGTCCAGGTCCAGGTCCAGGTTGAGGACGGGGACTGGGCCCCCGCGTCACCGCGACGCCGCGGGCCCCCCGCCGCGCGCCACGACCTCGCCCAGCAGGCCCTCGAGGGCCGCGGCGTAGGCGCCCCAGGTCAGGCGGGCGGCGGTGGCG
>CAYTJW010000879.1:0-2780 GCA_964438135.1 uncultured Thermoanaerobaculia bacterium | reverse complement strand
AGCTCGCGCAGGATCAGGGCCGTCCGCCACCGCAGCAGGCTCTTCGACATGCGCACGTCGTCGAAGACGTGGTCGCCGACGTACAGGATCTCCTCGCCGGACACGCCCAGGTAGCCCTCGACCCGGGCCGCGTCGCCGCCCAGGTAGAGGCCCGGGCCGGGGAGCGCGGCCGGCACCGGCAGCAGCAGGCCCGACTCGTCGACCACCTTGAACAGGGGCAGGCGGTGGGCGAAGAAGTCCGGCTTGCGGGCGCCGACGATCACCAGCTCGAACAGGTCGCGCCAGGTGCTGCCCGCGGGCATGAAGCGGTCGAAGGCGTAGGCCATGATCTCGCGCACGTAGGGCCACTCGGCGTTGGTGACCAGCATCAGCCGCTTGCCGGCGCGCTGCTGGTCGAGCAGGGCGAGGGGGGCGTCCGGGTCGAGCTCGACGAAGCGCGCCGGGTCGGCCACGATCTCGGCCTTGAGCCGGCCCTCGAGGTGGGCCTCGTCGAAGCGCGCCGCGACCCGGCGGTGGAGGTCTGAGTAGCCCTGCACCCCGGGCAGGGGCGCCCGGTCGTGGCGGTCGACCAGCTGCAGGTAGAGGCAGCTGGCCGAGAGCGAGAACAGGGTGTTGAGGAACAGGAAGCGGGGCTCGGACAGGTCGACCGGCACGTGGCGGTAGACCGCCCGCTGCTCCTCGAAGGCGAGCGGCCTGGAGCCGTGCAGGGCGCGGGTGACGTAGCCGAAGCGGTTGGCCTTGACGATGTTGCCGAGCTCGGTGTCGATGACCAGGCCGCGGATCACCAGGTCCGGGTCGAAGGCCAGGTCGTCCACCGGCAGGCCGTCCGCGGCCAGCAGCTCGCGCAGGCGGTCGTAGGCCTTCTCCTCCCAGGTCGCGACCCGGTAGTGGACCAGGGTGTAGTCCATGTCGTAGCCGATGGCCTGGATCGAGCGGAGGTTCAGGGTCCGGTTGCAGAAGATCTGGCGGGCGGAGGGCGGTGGGCAGGAGCTCATGCCGCGAGGCTAGCCCGGCCGGGCCCGCCTGTCGAGGGCACGGAGTCGGATCAGGTCCGTGCCCCACCCGTACCCCATCCGTACCCCATCCGCACCCGTTCCCGTACCCGTACCCGTACCCGTTCCCGACGGCACGACGCGCCCTCGTCACGGTGTGCACGCCCCCGCCTCACCCACAGGCCTCTCCGCCCGGGCCGCGATCGAGGGGCTGGCCCGGGAAAGGGTCGGGTACGGGTACGGGCACGGGTACGGGGACTCAGGCCAGAATCAGGCGTGACGGCGGTCAGAAGCTGTTCAGCACCCACTCCGCCAGGCGGGCGTCGCCGTCCACCGGCAGGGGGCGGTCGAGCTCGCGGGAGATGGCGAGGTCCGGCTCGAACAGCTCGCGCTCCAGGAGCTCGACGAAGGCCGGGTCCGAGGTGGCGACGTTGGTCTCCAGGTTGCGCCGCAGCGACAGCGAGTTGAAGTTGGCCGAGCCGAGGCAGGCCCAGCCGTCCACCAGCAGGGCCTTGACGTGGGTCATGCCGGGGTAGACGTAGACCCGCACGCCGGCCTCGAGCAGGAGGTTGGCGGTGACCATGTTGGAGAGGTCGCCCAGCTGGAGGTCGGAGGAGGAGGGCAGGATGACCCGCACGTCCACCCCCCGGCGGCGGGCACGGACCAGGTCGTCGACGACCGAGTTGTCGTACAGGTAGGGGTTCTCGAGCAGCACTCTCCTCTGGGCGCGGCGCAGGGCCTCGCCCTGGGCGATCATGATCTGCGGGTTGCCGGTGCGGGTGGTGAGGGGGCGGAGGTCGACCGCCCCGGGCGGCTCCGCCGGGCCGACGAAGCTCTCGCCGCGGAACAGGGCCGCGACCAGGAAGCCGAGGTCGCCGGCGAGGCCGGCGTGAGCCCACGCCCGCTCGAAGTCGCGGGCCAGGCGGCCGACGATCGGCCCTTCCAGCTCGACCATCAGGTCGTGCCACTCGTGCCGGTACTCGCGGCCGATGTTCATCCCCCCGAGGTGGGCCACCCGCCGGTCGAACAGCAGCACCTTGGTGTGGTCGGCGAGGGACCAGACGTTGAGGTGGGCGCGGGCCGACACCCGCGAGTCGCGCTCCAGGTACTGGGTCATGGAGCGGGGCGGCGAGAAGCCGGGCGGCATGGGCGACCCGGGCGGCGACCGCCAGGCGCCGACCGAGCTGGCCCGGTCGACCAGCACCCGCACCCGCACCTCGGTCGAGCGGCGGCGGAGCTGGTCGGCGACCGCGACCGCGACGTCGTCGTTGTCGAAGATGTAGACCTGGAGGTCGACCGACTCCCGCGCCTCGGCGATGCGCTGCTCGAGGACCGGGAAGTAGCGCCAGCCGTCGACCAGCAGCCGGATCGTGCCGCGGTAGGGGCGGCTGCCGGTCAGCGAGTCCAGCTCTCGCTCCCACGCCGCGCGGTCCATGGGCTCCCGGTCGGCCACCGGCGGCGGCTCCCCCGGGGACGACGACACCCCGGAGCTGACCTGGGTCGCGATCAGCTGCGCCACCATGTTGACCAGGCGGGTCAGCGACGAGACCGGGTTCTTGACCAGGGCGAGGGTCAGCGCCTCGAGCGCCGCCGGGCCGTAGGTGCGGACGGTCCGGATCGCGGCCGGGCCGTCGCCGGCTGGGGGCAGGGCCGGGAGCGGGACCAGGACCGCCAGCTGGCGCTGGCCGTCGACCAGCAGGTAGCCGCGCCCGGGGACCGGGAACAGCTGCGGCGGCGGGGCGCGCTCGCCCTCGGCCCGCCCGCCGAGGAGGGCGATCGCCTGACCGG
>CAYTJW010000878.1:0-2781 GCA_964438135.1 uncultured Thermoanaerobaculia bacterium | reverse complement strand
CTGTCATCTCGAGCAGGCGCCGCAGGCGCCGACGAGAGATCCCTCCCGGAGAACCGGTCCGGCTGCGCGTTGCGATGTCGAGCCCGGCCCCGTCGCCGCGAGGCCTGCAGGCGGCGGAGCTGATACCCTCTCTCCACCGGCGCCGGACGGCGCCCCCGGGAGGTGGTCGTGAAGCGTGCCCCAGTCATCGCCGCCTGCGTCGTGGTCGGCCTGCTGCTGGCCATCCAGCTGCTGCCGGCGCGGCGGGACAACCCGCCGGTGACGGCCGACCTCGAGGCGCCGCCCGAGGTCCGGGCCGTGCTTCGCGCCGCCTGCTACGACTGTCACTCGCACGAGACCCGGTGGCCGTGGTACAGCCGCGTGGCGCCGGTGTCGTGGCAGGTGGCGCACGACGTGGCCGAGGGGCGCGAGCACCTCAACTTCTCCCTCTGGGGCACGCTCGAGCCGCGCCGGCAGGAGCGGCTGCGCGAGGAGATCTGGGAAGAGGTGGAGAAGGGCGAGATGCCGATCCCGGTCTACCGGTGGGCCCACCCCGAGGCCCGCCTCGACCAGGCCCGGCTCGCCACCCTGCGTGCCTGGGCCGGGGCCGCGGACCGGCGCCGCGACCACTGACCGCGACGCCCGGCCCGCCCGCTCCGTATTCTCAAGCGAGGCTCCCCCGGGCGCGCGGCCGGTGGGCCCGGCCCGCCGGTCCGCGCGCCGGAAAGGAGGCTCCCGGCTCCCCGGTGACGGCCGCAGCCGGCGCCACCGCGTCGCTGCGACAAGCAAGGGGCCCTGGCGCGTCCTGGGGGCGGAGGCTGAAGCCTCCGCCTACTCCGACCGCTTCACCCAGACGCCGAGGAGCTGGATCGTGGCCTCGACCGCGCCCGCCATCCACTCCAGCGAGACCCACTCCAGGACCGAGTGGAAGGCCTGGCCGCCGGCCCAGAGATTGGGCGTCGGCAGGCCGCGGAACGACAGGCGGGCGCCGTCGGTGCCGCCGCGGATGGCGCGTCGGATCGGCTCGAAGCCGGCCAGGCGCGTGGCCTCGATCGCGTAGTCGACGACCCGCGGGTCCTTGGCCAGCTCGTAGGCCATGTTGCGGTAGGCCTTCTTGATCTCGAGCCGGATGGTCGCCTTCGGGAACCGCTCCTGGGCGGCGGCGACGACCTGGCGCAGGGAGCTCTCGCGCTCCTCGAGCTCCTCGACGGTGAAGGCGCGCACCAGCACCTTGAGGTCGACCGTGGTGACGTTGCCCGACATCGAGTAGGGGTGGAGGTAGGGCTCGCGACCCTCGGTGGTCTCGGGCAGGAAGCCCTCCGGGAGGCCGTCGACGATCGCCGCCGCGGCGCGCAGCGAGTTGACCAGCTTGCCCTTGGCGTAGCCGGGGTGGACGTCGTGGCCCTCGACGGTGATCTCGGCCGTGTCGGCGCAGAAGGTCTCGTCCTCGACCTCGCCCAGGTCGGAGCCGTCGAGGGTGTAGGCGAACGTGGCGCCGAAGGCCTCGACGTCGAAGTGCTCGGTGCCGCGACCGACCTCCTCGTCGGTGGTGAAGGCGATGCGGATCGGCCCGTGCAGGAAGCCCGGGTTCGCGCGCAGCCACGCCACCAGGGTCACGATCTCGGCGATGCCGGCCTTGTCGTCGGCGCCGAGCAGGGTGGTGCCGTCGGAGGTGACGAGGGTGTGGCCGTGGCACTTCTCCAGGTTGGGGTTGTCGGCGACCCGAATGACGCGGCCGGGGGCGCCCGGGAGGGGGATGTCGCCCCCCTGGTAGCTCTCCAGCACCTGCGGCCTGACGTTGGCGCCGGGGGTGCCGAAGTACGTGTCGAGGTGGGCGAGCAGGCCGATGGTGGGCACCCGGGTCGCGGCGGGGTGGTCGGCCGGCAGGTTGGAGGGCACCGTGGCGAAGACGTAGCCCCACTCGCTCATGTGGGCGTCGGCGCAGCCCAGGGCCTGGAGCTCCTCGACCAGGAGCCGCGCCAGGTCCTTCTGCTTCTCGGTCGACGGGCTGCGGTCCTCCGCGTTCTCGTCGGACTGGGTGTCGACCTGCACGTAGCGCAGGAAGCGGTCGAGCAGCTGGCGGCGGTGGGTTGAGTCGAGGCGCAGGGTCATGACGGTCCTCCTCCCGTTGCGGGCGACGCGAGTGTAGCCGGGAGGGGCCGCCGCGTCGAGGCGGGGCGGCGCGGGGCCGGGTCCGGGTCGAGGTCCAGGACCGGGCGTCCGGCGTGGTGGGCCCGGGTGGGCGGAGCTGGCCGCCGACGGCGTGCCCTCTCCACGCCCACGGCTCGGGGCGGGGGCCTCGTACAATGGGGCGACGGCGATGACGCGGCGCGGTCGGTTCCTGCGGGGGTGGTGGCTGGTCGCGGCGGCGTCGCTCGCGATCGGCGCCCCCGCCCAGGAGCTGCCGCTGGTCCACTTCGGGCCCGGCGACCCCCGCCTGCCGCTGCCGTCGTCGAGCGTGCAGGAGGTGGTGCAGGACCGGCAGGGGTTCATCTGGCTCGGCTTCTTCTCCTCCGGCCTGGGCCGCTACGACGGCCGCTCGCTCGAGCTGTACGACCTGGCGGACGGGTTGCCCGACACGACCGTGCGGGAGGTGGTGGAGGACGCTGCCGGCCACCTGTGGGTGGGCACCGACGGCGGCCTGGTGGTGTCGGAGCGGCCCCTGGCCGAGCTGGCCCCGGGCGAGCGGGCCCGCTTCGTCGCCGCCGTCGGTGGCCAGGGGCTGCCCGCGAGCCGGGTCCGCCACGGGTGGCTGGAGGCCGCGGCTGACGGCGCGGTCCGGGTCGGCACCGCCGGCGACGG
>CAYTJW010000877.1:0-2789 GCA_964438135.1 uncultured Thermoanaerobaculia bacterium | reverse complement strand
CGCTCGCGGTACTTCATTGGTGCCAGATGGCTTGCTGAAGTGACGGTGTTGTCACTCGGGTCTCACATTGGCATTGGCATTGGTGCCAGGCTTGCTGCATTGGTGCCAGGCGTGCTGAAGTGACGATGGTGTCACCCGGGTCTCACGCCCGGTCATCGGCGGCTGGAGACGAGGCAGGGACAGCGAGCGGTCCCTCCCAGCTCGCCACCCGGTTGTGGAGGAGGGCCCCGCCACCTTCGGCCTCGACCCGCGCCCGCCTCACCGTGAGCCCACTGCATCCCATCATCATCACTCGAGCGAGCACCCATGGGTACCCATGCGAGGTCGCTCTGCCGGACCTCGAGCTCCCGTGTCCGCTGCGGGTCGGGAGCCTCCCCGGTTGCGCGCCGTCGCTGGGCGTCTCGACCATCCCCGACGAGCCGGCTAAGATGTGCGACCGTGCCCCCGGGGGGCCGTGACGACATGAACCTGGAGCTCCTCCCCGCCCTCATCGACCGCGACCGGGGCGCGGTCTTCGCCCGCTCCGAGCGCACGGACGGTCGCCACACCGTGCTGGTGATGGGCCATGAGTACCGGGTCCCGGTGCAGCAGCAGAACCTGTTCCGCCAGCTGGAGACCGTGCTGCAGCACTTCCCGGGCACCCCGGTGCTGGTCGAGGGGGCGACGGGTGAGCTCCCGTGCGCCACCTTGCCCGGCTGGGAGGCCGCGCGCCGCCTGGCCCGGCCGGGCGTCCAGCTCACCGAGGTGCTCGGTGCCCTCCCCGACGCGACCCCGCTGGCTGGCATCGACGATGTCGGGCTGCTGCGCGATCAGCGCAGCGCTCTCGACGAGTTCGACGCGACGGTCCGCAGCTCCTCGCTGGCCCGCGTGACGCCGACTCCGAGCGCGACCGTCCTGCGCGACGCCCTCGCCCGCCACCTGGTCCCGATCATGGGCCGGCTCGAGGATCAGCTGGCCGGTCCAGGCCTGAGCCGCCTGGTGACCCTCCGGCGAGCGCATCTCAGGATGCCGGATCTGGTCGCCATCGCCTGCTCCCTGGCCGAGCTCGCCAGCGCCCGCGGGGTGGACCTCGAGAGCTTCCCGTCCGTCCGCGCCCTGGCGGCAGCCCGGCGCACCGAGCAGCATCTGGACTTCGACGCCGCCGAGCACGACCGCCAGCAGCTCGCCGCCCGGCTCGCGGCCCTGGCCGAGGAGCCCCCGGGCCCAGGTCAGGAGGCGGTGGTCGGACGATGGCTGGCCGCGGCCAGCCGCGCGGAGCGCACGCTCGCCGCCCTCGATGCCGGCTTCTCGGCCCGCGGCACCCCGGACTGGATGCAGCACCTGATGGTGCTCTCGAAGGGCTACGCGCAGGGCAAGGTGCGGGCGACCCGCTACCACCACCGGCTGCGCACCCTGCTGACCGCCCTCGGCGAGCCGTCGGAGCCCTCCCCCTCCCTGGCGCGCTACGCCGACTACCTGGAGAGGCTCGACGAGCTCGACTGCAACGCGCTCGTCGGCGAGGAGCTCCCGACCCTCCACGACCGGTTGGCCGCGGCTCTGGCAATCACCGAGCCGGAGCGGCAGGTCGTGGACCTGCGCCGGCGGCTCGCCGTCCTCCAGCGCCTCGTCCAGCTCCAGCTCCCTGCGGTCGAGGTCAGCCGCCTGGCCGGCGGCGCGCCGTCGGCCTCGAACCTGGTGCGGGACATGCTGGCCCTCGCGGACGAGCGAGCGGCCCCTCCCCCCGAGCGCAGCTCGGCCGTCGCGCTGGCCGCGTTCATGGACAGCCTGATGCCGACCGTCCTCGCCTTCTACCGGGCGGCCCGCGCACGCTCCGAGGGGATCTTCGCCAACGCCCTGGCCGCCGTCGCGGCCGGCCCGCCCTTCGCCATCCTGGTCGCCGGGCGCTTTCACCTCCACCGGGGGCTGGAGATCCTCCGCACTCGCCGCGATCTCTCGTGGGCGGCGTTCGGCGCCGCGGGCCGCGGCCGGGCGGACCGCGTGCTGGCCCGAACGTGGGCCTGGGCCTTCGTTGGCATCGAGTGGTCCCTGGCCGACGGCCTCCCGGGAGAACGCCTCGGTGACCACCCCCTCAGCCCCGGAGTCCTGTGAGCTGCCGCCTCAGACCGGGCTGGCGGGGACGAAGACCGGTTCCTGGGTGTGGCTGTCGCTGATCGAGGCGCAGGACGCAACCGGTCCGCCGGCGATCACCTCGACCTCGACCGTCCCCTCGAGGTCCATGCCGCCCGCCCCGAGCAGGGCTCCGAGCTCGCTCTGTGAGAGCTGCGGCATCGGGCGCCAGTCGCCCCTGGCGACCTGACGGTCGCCACCACACAGGACGAGAATGCCCCCCCGATCCAGCCGCTCACCCTCGCCGTCTCGGAGCAGGCCCAACCCAATCGTGAACGCGATTGTCCTCGCAGCCAGCTGCCCGGTCGACCCTCCGCGCGGCGCAAGCCCGCAGCACCCGGTGCGATCAGGACACTCACGGTTGCGGTGGGCCTGGCGCCTGGTCCCAGGAGGACAGCCAGATGCGTGTGGTGGACCAGGCGGGGGAGGAGTCGAGCCAGGAAGTCGAGAGGGGCGACGCTCTCCTGGCCCGCGGGACGCCCGTCCTTCGGCTCCAGGGGGGACGCGACCTCCGCGGCGCCTTCGCTCGAGCGCATGCGGTCGAGGCTGACCGGGGGCATCGAGAGGCAGCGCGCCAGTCGTTCGAGGCCCGCGCCTGGGCCGCATCGTCGCGGGTCGCCACCACGACAGCCACCTCGGGCCGCTCGTGACGTGACGTGGTGAGACATCCGGGCTACCATCGC
>CAYTJW010000876.1:0-2790 GCA_964438135.1 uncultured Thermoanaerobaculia bacterium | reverse complement strand
CCCGCGGCCGGCCGGCTGGCGACCGCGCGGAGGGTGCTGGTCCTGCCCGACGGACCGCTCCACCTGGTGCCCTTCGCCGCCCTCCCGGACCCGCTCGCCGCGACGGCCGGGGCGCCGCCGCACCTGGTCGAGAGGGTGCCGGTCCACTCGGTGGTCTCGGTCACCGTGTACCGACAGCTGCTGAGCGCACGACAACCCGCCGCGCGCGGTCCGGTGGTCGCCTTCGGCGACCCCCTCTCCCCGCCCGGGGCGGCGACGCGGCTGCCGCTGCGCGGCTTCGACCCGACCCCGCTGCCGGCGACGAGGACCGAGGTCGAGGCGATCCGGCGGATCTTCGGCGACGCAACCCACGCCTGGCTCGGGGCCGACGCGACCGAGGAGCGGGCCAAGCAGGTCCGGTCGGCCCGCTACGTGCACTTCGCCTGCCACGGGGTCGCAAACCCCAACCAGCCGCTCGACTCCGCCCTGGTCCTGTCCCTGCCCGCCGCCGCCAGCGAGGGGGGCGAGAACGGCGTGCTCCAGGCGTGGGAGATCCTCGAGGGGGTGTCGTTCGACGCCGAGCTCGTGACCCTGTCCGCCTGCGGCACCGCCCTCGGCCAGGAGCTCGGCGGCGAGGGCCTGATCGGTCTGACCCGGGCCTTCCAGTACGCCGGCGCCCGCTCGGTCTCGGCCTCGCTGTGGAGCGTCGCCGACCGCTCGACGGCCGAGCTCATGCAGCGCTTCTACCGCCACCTCCAGGCGGGGAAGACCAAGGACGAGGCGCTCCGCGCCGCCATGCTCGAGCTCATCCGCGGCCCGATCCCGATCCCGGCCGTGCCCGGGGGGCTGCCCGACGGCGAGACCGCGCCCGAGGTTCTCGACGCGACCCACCCGTTCCACTGGGCGGCGTTCACCCTCGTCGGCGACTGGCGGTGAGCCGGCTCGATCAGCAGCCACCACGCTGGCCACTCCGATCGCCCTTCCACTGCGGGCCGCGTCCGTGCGAGACTCCGTCCATGCGCTGGCGATGGATCGACCGGGAGGCCACCGACGAGCTCCGCCGACGCGACGAGGTGATCGGCCGCATCGACGCGTGGTGGAAGGAGTTCGCCGAGCGGACCTCCGACATCGACGAGCTCTTCCGCCGGCAGGCGAGCTGGGACCTGCCGGCGTGGATGACCGCCACCCTGCAGGCGATCGACCCCCAGCTGATGTGGGAGTACGGTCCCGCCCGCCGGGGCGAGGGGCACCGGCTGGTGATCACGCCCGAGGCGTCGCACTGGCTGCGACCCGTGGTGGCGACGACCCTCGAGCGGGCGCCGCAGATCCCCGGCTGGGAGTTCTACGGGCACCGCCTGCGCGAGCCGCTCGCCGTGGCGACCGCAGCGGTCGAAGCCCGCACCGGGTTCACCGTCACGACCGCCTCGGTCGAGGTCTCGGTCGCCGACCACCGGGTCCACCTGCGCTACCGCTTCCCGGAGTGCCGCGAAGAGGGGGAAGAGCTGGCGACCAACGCCGCGTTCGTGGCCACCGAGTCGCTCCTCGGCGAGGACGTGCTCGACGCCTGGGTCGGTGCCATCGACTCGGCACCGGTGAGACGCCCGATTCTCTCCCTCGCCGCCCTCAGGGGCCCGGCCGGGGTCGAGTTCGGCGACCTCGCGGCCGCGGTCGACGCCGAGATAGTGGAGTTGCGCCGCGGCCTGCCGCCGTTCCCGTGCGTCGACCTGCCGGACGACTGGAAGTGGTCCCTGTGGGAGCTCGGGCGGCGCGAGCTCGCGGACTGTGCCGCCCAGGACGACCTCCTGGTCGGCAGGAGCGCCCTCCCGGCGATGTGGAGAGCGGCCCGCCATGCCGCCCCCTTCGTGTCGTCGTGCTTCTCCAACCACGGCGAGACCTTCTGCTACCTGAAGGTCGACGGCAGCGCGCCCGAGGCCATCGGCGGGCTCGCGGACAAGGGGGAGGTCGAGGACGCTCTCGACGAAGCGCTCCGCGGCCGGCGCCTCGGCGCGGTCGTCGGCGGCGGGTCCGGTTGGCGATACTCCCACGTCGACCTCGCCCTGCTCGACGTGGAGCGCGGTGTCGCTGCGATCCGGGACGCGCTCCAGCGTGCCGGCGTCACCCGCCGCGCCTGGGTCCTGTTCTTCGACGCCGCCCTCGCCCAGGAGTGGCTCGGCGTGTGGCCCGACTCCCCGCCGCCCCTGACCGGGGAGGACGCGGTGAGCTGAGCGGTAGCCCCGTGGTGACGGCCGTCCCTCGGAGGAGGGTGGGAGGAGGAGGAGCGGAGATGTGCGACTGTCCGACGACGGCGACCGACCATGCCGCACGCCACCCGGGCGGCGGCTGTTCCTGGCCCGGGCCGCTGGCGACGGCGGTGCTGCTGGCGGCGCTGTCGCTGACCCCCGCCTGCGCCCCGCCCGGGCGGCAGGTGGTGGTCTACGCCTCCCTCGACCAGGCCTACTCGGAGCCGGTGCTGCGCGCCTTCGAGGCGCGAACCGGGGTCCGCGTCCTGCCGGTCTACGACGTCGAGGCGGCCAAGACCACCGGCCTGGTCACCCGCCTGCTGGCCGAGCGCGGGCGGCCCCGCGCCGACGTGTTCTGGAGCGGCGAGGTGGCGCAGACCATCCGCCTGGCGCGCGAGGGCGTGCTGGCGCCCTACCGGCCGGCCACCGCCACCGACCTGCCGGAGGCCTGGCGCGACCCCGAGGGCCGCTGGGCCGGGGTCGGCGGCCGGGTCCGGGTGCTGCTGGTAAACTCCGACCGGGTGCCGGACGGCGGCGAGCCCACCTCCCTCGCCGACCTCCTCGACCCACG
>CAYTJW010000875.1:0-2793 GCA_964438135.1 uncultured Thermoanaerobaculia bacterium | reverse complement strand
CGACCAGGCCGGCCAGCCGGCTCGGGTGGGCCGGGCTCGGCACCAGCGACTCCTCCGCCGCCGGTGCGGCCAACGCGGCCGCGACGGCCACGAACGCCAGGGCGAGCGACACCGACGGGGGCGCCACGGTCGACGATCCTACCACGGTCGCCCCGTCCGGCCCGGTCGACGCGGCGCGGCGCGTCGACTACACTGCCGGCAGCATGCCCGCCTCGGGCAGGTAAGGTCGAACCAAGGAGGGGACGATGAGCGCGAGCGGTCTCGGCACGATCGGCGTCGTCGGCATCGGCGTGATGGGCAACGGCATCGCCCAGGTCACCGCCCAGAGCGGCTTCGACACGGTGGTGATGGACGTCAACCAGGAGGTCCTCGACCGCGGCCTGGCCGCCATCTCGAAGAGCCTCGACCGGCTCGTCAAGGCGTTCGAGAAGAGCGGCGGCGAGAAGGGCATCAGCGCCGACGCCAGGGCCGCCGCCCTCGGCCGCGTGCGCACCACCACCGAGCTGGCGGGCCTGCTCGGCTGCGACCTGGTCATCGAGGCGGTGCCGGAGAGACCGGAGCTCAAGGAGCAGGTCAACCGGCAGCTCGGCACCCTCGGCTACGACAAGACCCTGGTCTCGAACACCTCCGGCATCAGCATCACCCGCCTCGCCGCCGCCTACGGCAAGCCCGACCGGTTCATGGGCATGCACTTCATGAACCCGGTGCCGATGCAGCAGGGGGTCGAGATCATCCGCGGCCTGCTGACCTCGGACGCCACCTACAACCTGGTGGTGGCGCTGTGCCACGACCTCGGCAAGACCGAGATCCCGGCCGAGGACAAGGCCGGCTTCGCCATCAACCGGATGTGGGTTCCGTTCGTCAACGAGGCCATCCGCGTCGTCGAGGAGGGGGTCGCCAGCGTCGACGACGTCGACAAGTGCACCCTCTGCCTGGGCCACAAGATGGGGCCGCTGATGACCGCCGACTACGTCGGCCTCGAGACCATGCTCTTCATCTGCCGCGTGCTCGAGGCCGAGCTGGGCAGCTTCTACCGGCCCAGCCCGCTGCTCGCGCGCCTGGTCGAGTCCGGCCAGTACGGCGCCAAGACCGGCTCCGGCTTCTACCTCTGGGCCGACGGCAAGGCGACCGGCGTCAACCCGGCGGTGGCCCGCTACCGCATCAAGTGAGCCCTGCCCGGCCGGGCGCGGCCGGGTGAGGGGCGGCAGCCGCTTCGCGGTCGTGCCGCCGGCCTCGGTCGCCGGCGCGGCCGAGGCCGTGACCCGCTCGTGGCCCCCGCTCGGGCTACAATGGCGGCGGAGCCAGCGCATGGCCACCGACCACCGCCCCTCCCCGGTCCCCGACCTCGCCGTCACCCGCATGCAGCTGCCCAGCGAGGGCCTGATCGCCGACGGTGCCACCGGCCGCCCGCTGGCCGAGTCGCAGGTGCTCGAGCTGTCGACCCGGACCGGGGACAGGGTCTACCTCACCACTCACCACGGTTTCGGCTACAAGATGCCCAACGAGGACCGCATCGCGGTGGTCGACAACCTCGGCCCGGACGGCAACGTGGTGGCCGTGTTCGTGGTCGACGGCATGGGCGGCCACCGCGGCGGGGACATCTCGGCCCAGACCCTGGCCGAGGAGCTGGTGACCGCCTACGGCCTCGACGAGACCGCGTTCGGCGGCCACTGCCGGGAGCTGCTGCTGGCGCGGGTGGTGGAGGTGGTCGACCGCCTCCCCAGCGAGGAGATGATCGAGCGCGTCGCCGCCGACCTCCACGCCGGCGTGCTGCTCGACGGCCGCCCGCGCGAGGCCCGGGAGATCCTGGCCGCGGCCGTCCACGCCGTGCAGACGGCCGCGATCGAGGCGCCCGAGCCCGATCCGGACAGCCTGCACCGGGTGGCCGAGGTCCTCGGTGCCCTGGCCCGGGTGCCGACGCCGGACCGGGCGGACGTCGCCGTCTCCCGCGCCCGCGCCCGGCTCGCCCGGCTCGGCGTCGACACCTCCTCGCCCGACGCCTGCTTCGTCGGCGCGGTCATCCACACCTCGGCCGACGGCACCCGCACCCTCGACGTCAAGCAGGTCGGCGACTGCAAGCTGTTCGTCGCCGACTCGGCCGGACGGGTCCGCTTCGAGTCGATCAACGAGTCGATGGTGCCGGAGCCCGACCTGGGGAGCCCGCGCCTGACCCTGGAGCAGCTGCTCGCCTACAGCCTCCACCGCAACATCGTCTCCAGCTCGCTGATGTCCTTCCACACCCTGAAGAAGTACCGGCGCGGCGAGATCCCGCTCGAGCTCGACCAGGGCGACGTGGTCTACCTCTACTCCGACGGCTGCGACGACCTGTTCGCGCCGCGCGAGCTCGTCGGCCTCGCCGCCGGGGTCGAGCCGGACCAGTTCCTGCGCACCCTGCTCGGCTGGAGCGAGAAGCGGATGCGCTGGGTGCACGCCCTGCTCGAGACGGCGCAGCGGGGCCGCCGGCCGGAGGAGCGGGCCCACGTCTACCCGGCCGTGCACCGGGCCATGAACGAGGCCCGCCTGCGCAACGGCAGCTACCTCGAGCGCTACGAGGACGGCTCGGTCGGGCGCTGGGTCAAGCCCCCCAAGTGCGACAACACCGCCATCTGCGTGGTGCGGTTGGGCGACGGTCGGCGCTAGCCCGCGGCCGCCGGCGGCGTGGTAGATTGGGCCAACCGGGAGCCACCTCCACCGGGTCGAGGCCGACATGCGGGCAGGGGCGCTGATCGGGCCATCGTTCGCCGTGATGCTCGGCGCCGCGGTCGCCGCCGGCGCGGTCGCGCCCCGGCCGAG
>CAYTJW010000874.1:0-2794 GCA_964438135.1 uncultured Thermoanaerobaculia bacterium | reverse complement strand
TCCAGGTCCAGGTCCAGGTCCAGGTCCAGGTCCAGGTCCAGGTCCAGGCGAGGACGGCGCGCACGGCCGCGCGTCACGCCGGGCGGGCGGGGGAGCTGACCGCTGATCGCTGAGAGCTGACCGCTGTCCACCTCCAGGTCCAGGTCCAGGTCCAGGTCCAGGACGGGCGACGCGGCCGCGCGTCACCCCGGGGCGGGTGGGGGAGCTGACAGCTGACCGCTGTCCACGCCCAGGTCCAGGAGGGGGGTTCAGGAGACCCGGGCGCCGCGCCCATCGGGTACGGGTACGGGAACGGGAAGGGCGTTGCTATACTCCGCGCCGCCCGAGCCTGGAGGACGCATGGAGCCGGTCCTGCTCGCCCGCCTGCAGTTCACCATCACCTGCGTGTACCACTTCTTCTTCGTGCCGCTGACCCTCGGCCTGTCCTGGCTGGTTGCGATCATGGAGACCATGTGGGCGAGGACCGGCAACGACGTCTACCGGCGCATGACCCGCTTCTGGGGCAAGCTGTTCCTCATCAACTTCGCCATGGGCGTGGTCACCGGCATCGTCATGGAGTTCCAGTTCGGCATGAACTGGTCCGAGTACGCCCGCTTCATGGGCGACATCTTCGGCGCGCCGCTGGCGGTGGAGGCGCTGCTCGCCTTCTACATCGAGTCGGTCTTCCTCGGCCTCTGGATCTTCGGCTGGGAGCGGCTGTCGCGGCGGGCGCACGCGGCCGTGATGTGGCTGGTGGCGATCGGCTCCAACCTGTCGGCGTTCTGGATCCTGGTCGCCAACTCCTTCATGCAGCAGCCGGTCGGGTACGTCATCCGCGACGGCCGCGCGGAGATGGAGAGCTTCCTCGCCCTCCTCGCCAACCCCCACGTCTGGGTCCAGGTCCCGCACGTGCTGTCGAGCGCCCTCGCCACCGCCGCCTTCTTCGTCCTCGGCATCTCGGCCTGGCACCTGGCGCGCGGCTCCGCCGACCGCGACGCCTTCCGCCGCTCGTTCCGGCTGGCGGCGCTGGTCGGCGCGGTGGCGGTGGTGCTGGTGCTGCTGGTGGGGCACACCCAGGCCCAGCACATGGTCCGGGCCCAGCCGATGAAGATGGCCGCAGCCGAGGCGCTGTGGGAGACCGAGGACCCGGCAGGGATGTCGCTCTTCACCTGGGGCGACGCCGACAACCTGCGCGACGTGTGGTCCCTCCGCGTGCCCGGCCTCTTGAGCTTCCTCGCCTTCAACCGCTTCCAGGGCGAGGTCATGGGCGTCCGCAACCTGCAGGAGGAGTACCAGGAGCGGTACGGCCCGGGCGACTACGTCCCGCCCCTGGCCCTGTCCTACTGGTCCTTCCGCGCCATGGCCGGGGCCGGGGTGGTGATGCTGCTGCTGGCGGCGTGGGCCCTCTACCTGGCGGCGAGGGACCGCGTCGACGCCGCGCCGCTGCTGCTCCGGGCGCTGCCGCCGGCGATCGCCCTCCCCTACCTGGCCAACTCGGCCGGCTGGGTCTTCACCGAGGTCGGCCGCCAGCCCTGGATCGTCTTCGGCCTGCAGAAGACCGCCGAGGCGGTCTCGCCGGCGGTCTCCGGGGCCGAGCTGGTGGTGTCGCTGGTCGCCTTCACCCTGCTCTACGGGGCGTTGATGGCGGTCGACGTCTACCTGCTCGCCCGCTTCGCCCGGGCCGGCACGGCCGCGTACGCCGTCGAGCCCGAGCCCGAGCCCGAGCCGGCGGCGGCGTAGGGGAGGAGCACCGCCATGGACCTCAACACCGTCTGGTTCGCCCTCATCGGCGTCCTCTTCACCGGCTTCTTCTTCCTCGAGGGCTTCGACTACGGGGTCGGCATCCTGCTGCCCTGGGTCGCCCGCACCGACGCCGAGCGGCGCATGGTCGTCAACACCATCGGCCCGGTCTGGGACGGCAACGAGGTGTGGATGATCACCGCCGGAGGGGCGATGTTCGCCGCCTTCCCGCACTGGTACGCCACCCTCTTCTCCGGCTTCTACCTGCCGCTGGTGCTGATGCTGCTGGCCCTCATCGCCCGCGGCGTCGCCTTCGAGTTCCGCTCCAAGGTCGAGGACCCGCGCTGGCGCGCCACCTGGGACTGGGCGATCTTCGGCGGCAGCCTGGTGCCGGCGCTGCTGTGGGGCGTGGCCACCGCCAACCTGATCCGCGGCGTGCCCATCGACGCCAGCAAGACCTACGTCGGCGGCTTCTTCAACCTCCTGAACCCCTACGCCCTGGTCGGCGGCCTGGCGGCGGTGGCGGTGTTCACCCTGCACGGCGCCACCTTCCTCACCCTCAAGCTCGGCGGCGGCCTCGAGGGGCGCGCCCGCGCGGCCGCCGGTCGCGTCTGGCCGCCGGCGGTGGCGCTGTGCCTGCTGTTCGGCGTGCTCGGCTACTTCCAGACCGAGGGCTTCGGCCACCTCGGCGTCAACCCCGGCGTGGTGCCGCTGACCGCGGTCTCATGCCTGCTCGCGGTCCGCTGGTGCGTCGCCAACCGCCAGGACGGCTGGGCCTTCGTCCTCACCGCGCTGACCGTCGTGGCGGCCTCGGCGACCCTGTTCACGACCCTGTTCCCGCGCGTCATGGTGTCGAGCCTCGACCCCGCCTGGAGCCTCACCGTCCACAACGCGGCCTCGAGCCCGCACACCCTCAAGCTGATGACCATCGTCGCCGTCGCCCTGGTCCCGGTCGTGCTCACCTACCAGGCCTGGACCTACTGGGTCTTCCGCCACCGCGTCACCCCGAACACGAAGCTGGAGTACTGAGGCTCCCCCGCACCCGCTCCCGCAGCCGATGGACCCCCGCCGTCCC
>CAYTJW010000873.1:0-2798 GCA_964438135.1 uncultured Thermoanaerobaculia bacterium | reverse complement strand
GCTCGGCGGCCGGGTCAGCGGCGCGGTCGACGCCCTGCTGCTGCGCCTGCTGCTGCCGGAGTGGGAGCCGGCCGGTCGGGCGGTGGCCAGCCTCGACCTGGCCGGCACGCTCGCGCGCCCCGAGCTGCGCGGCTCGGCCGACCTCGAGCAGGCCTCGTTCCGGGTGCCCGAGAGCGACCTGGTGGTGTCGGGCGTGACCGGCCGGGTGCTGCTCGGGCCGGACGAGCTGATCGTCGAGCGGGCCGACTTCCGGGCCCTGTCCGGCTCGGGCCGGGCGAGCGGGCGCATCGTCCTCGGCGGCGAGCGGCCGGAGCTGGTGCTCGAGGGCCAGGCGAGCGGGGTCGAGGTCACGGTCCTGCCCGGGCTCTCGCCGCGCCTCGGCGGCTCCTTCCGCCTCGAGGGGACGCCGGACCAGCTGGAGCTGGCCGGCGACCTCGAGGTGGAGCGCGCCGCGCTGCAGCGCAAGGACGACCTCGCCGCGATCCTGGTCGACTGGCTGGCGGAGCCGCCGCCACCGCCGACCGGCGCCGGCCTGCGCCTGGCGCTGCGGGTCGGGGCGGACCGCACCATCCAGGCGCGCAGCCCCTTCCTGCGCCTGGTGGGATCGGCCGCGCTCGACGTCGGCGGGACCCTGGCCCAGCCCGGCGCGGTCGGCACCATCGAGCTGGAGGAAGGTGGGGAGCTGACCTTCCAGGGGGTGCGGTACGAGCTCGAGCACGGCGCGATCTCCTTCACCGACCCGCTCCGCCTCGAGCCGTACCTGGACTTCGAGCTGCGCGCCTTCGTCCAGAGCTACCAGATCCGCGTCCACCTGGTCGGCCCCACCGACCGGGTGGTGCCGAGCCTGTCCTCCGACCCGCCCCTGCCCGAGGCCGAGATCTGGTCGCTGCTCGCCCTCGGTCGCCGCGACGAGGCCATCGGCGGCGGCGCGGTCGGGGTCGGCCTGGCGTCGACCCTGCTGACGCGCGAGATCAACGCCGAGCTCGAGCGGCGGGCGCGCGACCTGCTGGCGGTGGACCAGGTCCGGGTCGACCCCTTCGCCGAGTCGTCGACCGGCAACCCGACCGCCCGCGTCACCGTCGTCAAGCAGGTCAGCCCGAGCGTGACCGTGGTGCTGCAGTCCAACCTGTCCGGCGACCGCCAGGAGGTGGCGGTGGTGCGCTGGTCGGTGGGCCCGGGCCTGTTCGTGGAGGCGACCCGCGACCTCGACGGGTCCCTCGCCGTCGACCTCAAGCTGCGCCGGCGGTACTGATGCGCCGCCCCCTGCTCCTCGCCCTCGCCCTGCTGCTGGCCGCGCCGCCGGCGGCGGCGGAGGCGCCGGTGGCGCGGGTCCGGGTGGTGGCGGCGGGCCTCGACGACCCGGCCGCGGTGCTGCACGCCCTCGGCCTCGCCGCGGGGCAGCCCCTCGACCGGGCCCGCCTGCGGCGCGGGGTGCAGGTGCTGTTCGCCGGCGGCGAGGTCGAGCACCTGCGGGTCGACAGTCGGGCCGCCCCGGACGGCCTCGAGGTCGAGGTCCACCTCAACCTGCGCCCCCGCATCGCCCGCGTCGAGCTGGAGGCGAGCGGGCTGCGGCGCCGCGCCCGCCTGCGCGACTGGGTCGAGCTGCGGCCCGGCATGCTGCTGGCCGAGGGCGACGTCGAGGACTGGGCGGGGCGTCTCGAGCGGCGGCTCGTCGACCACGGCTACGCCCGGGCGCGGGTCGAGCCGTTCATCGACCTGGAGCGGGCCTCGAACACCGCGGTCGTCACCTTCCGGGTCACGCCCGGCGAGGCCGAGGTCGTCGCCGCCGTGACCGTCGCCGGGGCGCCGGGGGGCGCGAGCCTGCTCGACCTGGACCGCCACCTCGGCAAGCGCCTCTCCTCCTCCCGGGTGGAGAGCATCCGCCGGGAGGTCGAGGCCGGCCTGCGGCGCCACGGCCACTGGGAAGGGGTGGTGACCTCCGTCGCCCGGCGCGACCTGGGCGGCGCGCAGGCGGCGGTCGACCTCGAGGTCCAGCCGGGGCCCCACTACCGGCTCGACCTGGTCGCCCCGCCGGGCGAGGAGGGGCTGGTGGGCGCGGCGGTTCCCGACCCGGTCGAGGAGGACCTCCACCCGGCCCAGACCGACGCCCTGGCCGAGCGGGTGCGCCAGGCCCTGCAGGGCAAGGGCCACCTGCTGGCGCGGGTGCGGGCCGCTCTCGACGGCAGCGGCGGCGAGCGGACGCTCCGCCTCGAGGTCGTGCCCGGCCCCCGCCAGCGGCTGGAGGCGGTCGACCTGCCGGGCGCCGTGTCGATGCGCCGCAAGAAGCTCGACGCCGCCATCGCCGCCCACCGCGGCCGCGTCGGCGGCTGGCGAGGGCAGCGGGTCACCGCCGCCACCCTGGAGGGTGACCGGCTGGCGGTGGAGGACCTCTACCGCCGCGCCGGGTTCCTGGAGGTGGAGGTCGGCGCGCCGCGGCTCGAGCCGGTGGACGGTCAGCGGGTGCGGGTGGTGATGCCGGTCGAGGAGGGGCAGCGCTGGCTGCTCGCCGACCTCCGCCTGGAGGGCTTCCCGGTCGAGGTGGCGGGGACCCTGGACGTGGCGCTGGAGGGGCTCGAGGAGGCCGGGCCGTTCGACCCGCGGGCGGTCGAGCCGACCCGCCGCACGCTGGAGCTGGCGCTGGCCGACGCCGGCTTCCCCGACGCCCGGGTGACGGCGAGCGTCGACACCGCGGAAGCGGGTGCGGCGCGGGTGACGCTCGCGGCCGAGCCCGGCCCCTTCGTCCGCCTCGGCGAGGTGGTGGTGGCCGGGCTGGGCAGGACCCGGCCCGCCGTGGTGCG